>VGHK01000001.1 GCA_016868305.1 Betaproteobacteria bacterium
TGGTGGAGACGAGGAGGATCGAACTCCCGACCTTCGCATTGCGAACGCGACGCTCTCCCAGCTGAGCTACGTCCCCTGGGTACGGAACATCAAAATTCTAGCAGTCAACAGCCCGAGAAGCAGGCCCCAGAACGCGGAGGCGATACCCAATAGATTTACGCCAGAGGCAGACACAAGGAATGTCACCACCGCGGCCTCACGCTGTGTTGGGTCTTGTAATGCCTGGTGCAGGCTATTGGCGATGGTGGGCAACAGCGCCAGCCCGGCAATAGCCATCACAAATGCCGGGGGAAGGGCGGCAAAGAGCGAGGCCACCGTCGCTCCAAGGAGTCCGAGTGCGATGTAAAAGGCGCCCGCCCACATGGCGGCCTGGTAGCGTTTCGTGGCATCAGGATCGGCATCGGGGCTCATGCAGATGGCAGCGGTAATGGCCGCCAGGTTGTACTGAAACCCGCCAAAGGGCCCGAGCACCAAGCCTGTGAGCCCGGTGGCCTTGAGCAGGGGCGAGATCGGTGTCTTATAGCCGTTGGCCCGCAGCACACTGAGACCCGGCACGTTCTGCGAGGCCATGGTCACCACATACAAAGGCACTGCGATTCCCAAGGCGCTTTCCCAGGAGAAGCTAGGCGCGGTAAAAACGGGCGTTGCCCACTGCCAGGCAATGGTGGTTCCGGTGAATCCGTTAGAGAGCCAGAGCCAGAGCAGGCCTGTTAATAGTGTTATTGGCACCGCATACCGTGATGCGAACCGCTTTGTAATCAGAAAAACGCCAAACATCACAGCTATCAGCAGCGTATCGGTCTGAAGGCCCTCGAAGGCCCCAATACCAAACCGCAGCAGAACCCCCGCGAGCATCGCAGCGGCAAGCGCCATGGGGATATGGCGCATCACCCGGTCAAAGGCGCCAAGAAAGCCAGTGAGCGTAATGAGCCCCGAGGCGAGAATAAAAACACCGATGGTCTCCGGTAAAGAAAGACCCGGCAGTGCGCCCGCGAGAAGGGCAGCACCCGGCGTGGACCAGGCAGTGAGGATGGGTTCCTTCGTCCACCAGGAAAGGCCGATGCAGCTAATGCCCATGCCAATGCCCAGCGCCCAGAGCCAGGAACTCACCATCTCAGGCGAGGCACCGGCCGCATGCGCCGCCTGAAAGACAATTGCCACCGAGCTGGTGTAGCCCACCAGCACCGCAACAAAGCCTGCTGAGATTCTTGAGACCACGTGGGGCCTGGTTTCTTACATCAGCAGATGCTCCCCGGCGTTGTCACCACCGAGAATCACGTAGTTCACTTTGCGAATATCAAGCAGCTTCAGGCCCCCCGCGTACGAGATGGAAGACTGCACGTCCTGCTCCATTTCCACCAGGGTATCGGCAAGCCGACCCTTGATGGGCTCCAGAATGCGCTTACCCTCAACGTGCTTGTACTCGCCTTTGTTAAAGTCACTCGCGGACCCGTAGTACTCCTTGTAGCGCTTGCCATCGACTTCGACAGTCTGTCCTGGGCTCTCTTCATGACCGGCCAGCATCGAGCCAATCATCACCATGGTCGCGCCAAACCGAATGCTCTTAGCAATGTCGCCATGTTCTCGAATGCCGCCATCGGCGATGATGGGTTTGGTGGCCACGCGGGCACACCATTTCAAGGCAGACAGCTGCCAGCCCCCCGTGCCAAAGCCGGTCTTCATCCGCGTAATACAAACCTTCCCAGGGCCAATGCCCACCTTGGTGGCATTGGCCCCCCAGTTCTCCAGATCGATCACCGCCTCTGGCGTGCCCACGTTGCCGGCAATCACAAAGGTCTGCGGCAGGTGGGTCTTAATATGGCCAATCATGTCGCGCACGCTGTCTGCATGGCCATGGGCAATATCAATGGTGATGAACTCCGGAATTAAACTCTGCTGCCGCAAGGAGAGCACCGCCTCACGGTCCGCCTCTTTGACACCCAGCGAGATAGAGGCGTAGACCCCGGCGTCATGAAACCGCCGCACCAGGGCCACGTTATCCACATCAAACCGATGCATCACATAGAAGTAATCGTGCTGGGCAAGCCAGACACAGATTTCCTCATTTACCACCGTCTTCATGTTGGCAGGCACCACGGGAATACGAAACCCGCGCCCCCCAAGCTGCGCGCTGGCGTCACATTCCGATCTGCTCTTCACCCGGCATTTGCGCGGCAAGAGCAAAACATTGTCGTAGTCGAAAATTTCCATGCGGTCTGAACTCCGGGGGTGAAAACGCCCCCATTATCCCTAAGCTGGACGAACCGTCCTAGGGCGCTGCCCGAAATTCAGACGCGCATTAACCCCTAGCCATAGAGGCCACAGCGAGCCACAGAGGGCAGCAGCCGGCCAGGGCGTTTGTGAGACCGCTACCCGGGGACTAGCCCTCTACCGCCGCTTCGCTGCGGAGAAATACTTCTCGAGAAAGTCCTCATCGGGCCGGGTGGTGGTTGGGGTGTACTCGTCTTTGGCCACGGGCCGACGGGTCTCTGTTCTGGGCTCGGAAAAGCCCAGAGAAAGCCTAAGCTGGCCGGGACGGGCCTCTCGGTTGGGTTTGCTGGGCGTAGCCGAGCGAACGCTGGGAATCAACATGGCATGCCTCCTGCGAAAAAGTTGACGGAAATGCGGACAAGGATTGCCGCATGCCATACAAAGCAAGGACTACGCCAGAAAAGCAGGAATCGACTGGAACCCGCGAAACCGCACCCGGCCCCCGCGAATCGGTGGGGCGGCCAGGCGGTAGCCGGGAAAGCGCGCCAGGAAGCGCGCAAGGGCAATGCGCCCTTCGAGCCTGGCAAGCGACATGCCCGCACAGAGATGAATACCAGAGCCAAAGGCAAGGTGCCGATGCTGCGGCCGATCAATGCGAAATTGTTCGGGGTGCTCGAAAACCTCAGGGTCACGGTTGGCCGCCCCAATACACAGGGTGATAAGGGTACCCCTGGGAATCTCGGTATCCGATAGGCGCGTATCTTCTAGGGCCCGCCGATTACCAAGCTGATTCGAGCTTTCAAATCGCAGCATTTCTTCGATGGCATCGTCTATCAAGTGGGGCTCTGCAAGCAGCCTGTGCAGTTCATCAGACCAGTGCTGCAGCGTGACAAGGGCATTGCCGATCAGGTTGGTGGTCGTCTCGTGGCCCGCATTCAGAATAAAGATGCAGTTCTGTAGCAGCTCTTCTTCGGACAGCAGCTCGCCAGTACCGCCTTCGCCGAGAATAAGCCGGGTAAGTACATCGGTCTGTGGATCTCCCAGGGCAGCCCGCCTTTGGGCAACCAGGCCGCGCAGATAGGATAAAAAATCGGTGACTGCAGAGTTACCCCGTTGCATCTGCGCCTCTGACAGACTTGGCTCTAAGGCCCCCAGAATGGCAAGCGACCAGTCCCGCAGGGGCCCACGCTCGTTGTGGGGAACGCCGAGCAGATTGCCAATAACTTCAACAGGAATCGCACTTGCGAAGCCTGAGATGAGATCAACGGCTGTGCCTCCGCGGGCATCGGTCGCGAGCTCGTCGAGCAGCCCATCGACGAGCCGAACAAGGCCTGCCTCCATCTGGTGAATGGCCTTGGGTGTCAGGGCACCCATGAGAATTTTCCGAACCCGGGTGTGCAGCGGCGGGTCGTTAAAGACCAGGCTTGTTGTGTGGTGGTCGTATAAAGGGCTTTGCCCAAACTTGGGCAGAAACTCCTGCTTCTTATCCGATGAAAAAATCTTTGGGTTGTTATAAACAAACTCAATGTCTCGATAGCGCGTAAGAAACACGGAGCCATCGGGCATCCGGCGCACCGGAGTCTGGCTGCGCAGGGCCTCGTACCAGGGGTAGGGGTTATCGGTGAAACCGGCAGGCAGGCGTCGCAGGTCAAACCCGTCCAGGGTAGTGGGGGTGATGGGCGTCATGGGGCTCATGGGGGTCATGATGCGACCGCATGCTCAGCCTGATCTTTACCCAACAACACCACCCGGTGCGACCACCAGATTCCTAACAGAGTGGCCAGCAGCGAGGCAAGCGATACCCAGACCATGCCGTCAAAGCCGCCCTCGGGGCGGGCGGTGAGTAGCAGCCCGCCAATGATTGCGGCAGAGCCCATCGCCAGTTGCTGGGCAGCGGTGTTCACGGCCATGAAGCGGGCACGTTGGCTAGGCGGCGGGGCAGAGACAATCGCAGCGGACACAGCCACCATTCTTCCGGGTACGAGCACAAAAAACAATGTCGTGCAGATCAGCGCCAGCCAAAGCGGCGAGGCGCCCATATTGGGCAGCCATACCAGAGGTATCAGCGAAAGCAGGGCCACCCGCCGGTAGACCTTAAGTTTTCCATACCGGTCTGCCAGACGACCGATGATGCGGGCCGAGAAGAACGAGGCCGCGCCCCCAAACAGGTACATCAGGGGAATCTGCTCAAGGCGCACCCCCACGTCATAGACCAGGTGCACTGTGATGTAGGGGATTAACAGAAAGCTCGAAAAGAGCACGAGCATGCTCAGGCCCATGGCGATCTGGCAGTGGCGCGCCCGCAGCACGTCGCGCAGGGGGCCCAGGCGACGAAGAATCAGTGCGGGCTCCAGCGGCGGGGCTGCATGGTGGACAGTGGCGCCTCTCGAGTCTCCTGCGGCACCAGAGGCAGTATGAGCGTCATGGGCACCATGGGCAGCAGCAACACCCGCGGCAGGACCATGGCCATGGGCCCGTGATTTTCGGGGGATCTCCCGCCAGGCCAGGTACAACAGCCCCAGCGATACCGCTCCGATTGCAAAAAACGGCATTCGCCATCCCCAGTGGGTTGCCAGCGTGAGCGATAGCGGTACGCCAATCACCGTGGACAGTGAGAAGGCGCTCATGATCACGCCGCTTGCCTTGCCGCGGCGTACATAGGGAATATGGTCTGCGCTGATGGTAAAGATCAGCGCCCCCATGATGCCGCCAAAGGCCCCTGCGGTGGCGCGTGCGGCCACGAGCCAGAAATAGCTCTGGGCCAGGCCACAGGCCATTGATGCGAGGATGAACCCCGAGAAGACCACCAGCAGATACCGCCGGCGATCGAACCGGTCAATGACGCTGGCCGTAATGAGCCCGCTGATCGCGCCGGTGTAGGTGTAGCTCGACACCAAAAGCCCGAAGGCTGCGGCAGAGATGCCAAAGGCCTCCATGATCTGAGGCCCCAAGGGCATCATGACCATAAAATCGACGATATGACTGAACTGAATGCCCGCCAGCACCCACAAGAACCGTTTTTCCTGCAAGGGGCTAAGCGACATTGAGGATGAGTAGTGGAGGCGGGACCCGGAATCGAACCGAGGTACACGGCTTTGCAGGCCGCTGCATAACCACTCTGCCATCCCGCCGGGGATGAAAAAAGGGACCATTCAAGGACGCCCGGATCTTTTTTGGGCGACTGAAGATCCCTTGCACGCAGAAACTGGAGCGGGAGACGAGTCTCGAACTCGCGACCTCAACCTTGGCAAGGTTGCGCTCTACCAACTGAGCTACTCCCGCAGTAAGCCCACGATTATAGGTTCCCAGGGCGGTTCCCGCAAATAGAAAAAACCATCCTGCCAGGCGCTTTGCCGGTAGCACCAAGCCTCCGGCTAGGAACGCCGCCGAATCTCAGGGGCGGCCTTCACAAGGTAGTAGACCATGGACAGAAAGGTGAGTGCCGCAGCAAAACGAATCAGCCAGTCGCCCCAGTGCTGGGTGTGTATGGCCCCATCGAAGATCGGCCCGTAGTAGAGCAGAAAAGGAATCGCCACCATCTGGGCAATGGTCTTTGCCTTGCCCAGCCAGTTGACCGCAACGCTGCGGCGCGCGCCAATCTCAGCCATCCATTCCCGCAGGGCAGAAATAGTGATCTCTCGACCAATAATGATCAGACCAATAATCGGACCAACACGGCCCGCATCAATCAGGGCTACCAGGGCGGCACAGACCATGAGCTTGTCTGCCACAGGATCGAGAAAGGCACCAAAGGACGAGGTCTGGTTCCAGCGTCTGGCCAGCCAGCCATCAATCCAATCGGTCAGCGCCGCGGCCACGAAAATCGCTGTTGTGAGTATGTTGCGCTCGTGCACCGAGAGGCCCAGGGGAAGATAGAACACCCCTAGAAACATCGGTATCGCAAGAATTCGGGCCCAGGTAAGCAGGTTCGGAAGGTTTAGCACCATAGTGGCGAATCATAGCCGCTTCGCTTGTTCACAGGCCTGTGCCTGGTTGGAAGCCCCCCGAGGTCGGACGCCTCCCCGAAATAGTGCAGAAAAAGATTGACGCTCGCGCCGGTTTCTGGAGAGAATGCTGCTACGCAACATTTTTGGTTTGTTTTTGCAATGGCCCGTAATCCTCGTGCTGGTGTCTGCACCCCGTGGTGCCCGGGCCAGTTTGTAGTGCAGTCTTCTGTCAACCTAACCGTGAATCGACCATGGAAAATACCGTCTACAGCGATATCTCAGTTGGCCAATCGGCCAGTCAATCGGCAACCCTCACCCCCAAGGCCATCCGCGACTTTGCCGATGTCACGGGCGATACCAACCCTGCCCACCTCGACCCAGACTTTGCCCGCACCACCATCATGAAGGACGTTGTGGGCCATGGCATGTGGAGTGGCGCGCTGTTTTCGCGCATTCTGGGCACGCAGTTTCCTGGGCCTGGCACCATCTATCTGGGGCAGACCTTTAAATTTCGCCGACCGGTCTATGTCAACGATGTGATTACCGCCACCGTCACGGTAACCAAGAAAGACGATGCCAAAGGCATGGTCTGGCTTGATACCGTGGTCAAGAACCAAAGGGGCGAACTTGTGATTGAGGGCGAGGCCACCATTTTGGCTCCGAAGGTCAAGTTCAAGGTTGCCCGGGCCGCCTAAGACGCACGGGAATGAATTTAGAGGTTGGGGTGAAGCTGCGCTCGCCGTGGCTTTCGAGCGCAATCAGGGGATTCACCTCGGGGTAGTAGGCCGCGGCCTGTCCTCTCGGGATGTCGAAGGGCAGGGCCTTAAATCCGTGAAGTCGACGATCACGGCCATCGGCCCAGACAGAAACTAGGTCGATTCGGTCCTCTTCGCGGATTCCCAGGGCCTGCATGTCTTGCGGGTTTAAGAAGACTACGTCCCGCTGTCCCGATACGCCTCGGTAGCGATCGTTCAGGCTGTAGACCGAGGTGTTGTACTGATCATGCGAGCGGATCGACTGCAATGTCAGCACTGGGTCGGCCGCCATAGTTGCAATGGGCTGAGAGGCCTGCGACAAGAAGGCCGGTAGCGCGTGCGCCATGAGTTGGGCCTTGCCCGAGTCTGTCTTCCATCGACGCTCACGGGCCGTGTTGCCCAGGTAGAAGCCACCGGGAGACCGAATACGTTCATTAAACCCCTCAAACCCCGGAATAGTGAGCGCAATCAGGTCGCGAATGCGGCCATAGTCTTCGATGAGCCAGAGCCAGGGCACGGGTCTATCGCCAAGAAGCGCATGGGCGATTCCAGCAATGATGGCGGGCTCGGACCGCATCTCGAACGAGAGTGGCGTTAGCACACCGCTTGAGGCGTGCACCATGCTAAAGCTGTCTTCTACCGTGACAGATTGTGGGCCAAAGGCCTGAAGGTCTAGGTCGGTGCGCCCCAGGCACGGAAGAATCAAGGCGTCTTGGCCAATCACCAGATGGCTACGATTGAGCTTGGTCGAAATCTGTACGGTGAGTGCGCACCGTTGCAACGCCGCGTGGGTGCGCATCTGGTCGGGCGTGGCCTGGGCGAAATTTCCCCCCAGGCCGATAAAGACCTGCAGACGCCCCGCCTCCATGGCGGCAATGGTCTCCACCGTATTGAAGCCTTGGTGTCGTGGTGGCTGGAAGGAAAAGGTCTGGGCAAGGGCATTGAGCAGCGCCTCAGGCGGCCGTTCGTGGATACCCATCGTACGGTCGCCCTGAACATTACTGTGGCCGCGTACTGGGCAGACCCCTGCCCCGGGCTTGCCGATCTGCCCCCGCAATAGCAGCACATTGCTGAACTCCTGGATCATCGCCACCGAATGCTGGTGCTGGGTAATGCCCATGGCCCAGCAAAAGATGGTGGCATTCGCGCGGGCATAGACCTGGGCGATCTCCTCGATGGCTTCGCGCGTGAGGCCCGACTGATACTCGATCTCGAGCCAGTCGGTGGCCTCGACCATCGCGCGGTAGGCGGCAAGGCCGGTGGTCTGTCTCTGCAGAAAGGTGTGGTCGAGAATACCGGGGCGACCCTCGGGGTGTTCGTCGCTTGGGGCGGCATCGTCCCAGGCGAAGAGGGCCTTGGCGATACCCCGCATGATGGCCATGTCCCCCCCAAGCTGAGGCCGCAGATACCGAGTGTGGGTGGGCTTGGCGCGGTTACTCAGCATCTCTGTGGGGCTCTGGGGATGCTGAAACTTTTCGAGCCCGCGTTCTTTCAATGGATTGATGACCACTACCTCTGCGCCGCGCGCCACGGCATCACGCAGTACCTCGAGCATGCGCGGATGGTTGGTGCCCGGGTTCTGGCCAATGACAAACAAGACATCAGCCTTCTCGAAGTCGTCGAGGGTTACCGTACCCTTGCCCACCCCAATGGATTCCTTGAGCGCCACACCGCTTGCCTCGTGGCACATGTTGGAGCAGTCGGGCAGGTTGTTGGTGCCATAGGCCCGCACCATGAGCTGGTAGAGAAAGGCGGCCTCGTTGCTCGCACGGCCCGAGGTATAGAAGGCGGCCTGGTCGGGCGAGGATAGGCCCTTAAGGTGTGAGGCAATCACAGCAAAGGCGCTGTCCCAGTCGATAGGCTCGTAGTGGTCGGTGGCACTGTTGTACCGCATAGGTCTGGTAAGGCGCCCCTGTGCCTCAAGCCAGTGGTCTGACTGCACGCGTAGTGCGGTGACGGAGTGCTCTGCGAAGAAATCGGCATCGACCCCTCTGCGGCTCGCCTCCCAGTTCACGGCCTTCGCGCCGTTCTCACAAAATTTAAAGGCCTGGTCATGGCCGGGCTTCTCGCCCCAGGCGCATCCAGGGCAGTCAAAGCCTTGGTCTTGGTTGGTCTTGAGCAGCGCACGAATCCGCGGCACAGGGCTGCCTTCGCGCAGGCACGACTGGGCCACACTCTTCAGAGCCCCCCAGCCTGCGGCGGGGGCAGTGTAGGGTTTAAACGATTCTTTGGCCATGGGTGTAAATGGAAAACGATTCTTCGCGCAGGAAGCCGACAAGACTCACGCCCAGGCGTTCTGCGGTCTCGACAGCGAGGCTGGTGGGGGCTGAGACGGCGGCAAGCAGCCCGATCTGCTGCGAGGCGGCCTTATGCACCATTTCAAAACTCGCCCGGCTCGTCACCAGCAAAAACCCCTTATCAAGCGCTGCACTGCTGCATCGTAAAAAGCCCAAGAGCTTATCTAAGGCATTGTGTCGGCCCACGTCTTCGCGTACGACGAGAATCTTTCCGTTGATATCGGCCCAGGCAGCCGCATGTACGGCGCCAGTCTCGGCAAATAGGGGTTGATGGTCTCTGAGGCTAGAGCGCGCGCGCTGCAAGGCAGCCGTGGTAAACCGCTGCGCAGAGCTTTCCGGCGGGAGGGCTGGTAAGGGCCGCACCAGTTGTGAGAGCTGCTCAGCGCCGCAGAGGCCACAGCCCGTGCGGCCAGCCAGGCTGCGTCGATGTTCGGAAAGTCGCTGCATCTGGCGGCTGGCGATCCCAATAGAGACTTCGATGCCCTGCGCCCCTTCTTTAACTTCCACATCAAAGACATCTTCTGGCGATGCGATGATTCCCTCGGTGAGGCTAAAGCCCAGGGCAAAGTCATAGAGATCGGCGGGCGTGGCGAGCATTACTGCATGCGAGACACCGTTATAGACCAGCGCAACTGGAGTCTCGCAGGCCACCGCGTCCATCTGCATGGTCTCAAGCGGCGAAGGCTCACGCGCCTGTCGTAGGTCAACCGGCACGCGGGCGATGGGTTCGCGGTCTCGTTGATGATCCACAGGCACAGCTATGGGTGCATCCGGTAGCAGTGGTGAGGCGGGTCTGTCTATGGGTGGCTTTCAATAAACCGGCGTACGGCGGTAATTACCTGGTTGGGCTGATCTTTATGGGGTGAATGCCTGCACTGCGCGAGTTTCACGAGCGTTGTTTGGGGAAGTCGGGCGGCAATGCCATCGATCTGAATCATGGTGCCATATTCGTCGTCCACGCCCTGGATTGCAAGAACGGGGCAGCTAATGGAGGGCAACGCATCTTCGATCGACCACTTCGTGAACCGAGGATCGAGCCAGATCTGGTTCCATCCCCAGAAGGCCGAGTCGGGGTCTGCGTGGTGGCGGGCAAGCCGTTGCTTCAGATCGGTGGTGCGGTAGGCCTCGCGCGCCTTTTGAATGTTCTCTACCGTAATGTCTTCCACCATGATGTGCGGCGCGGCCACAACAATGCCGGCAAGCGACTGGGAATGTCGCGCCGCATAGAGCAGGCTGATCGAACCGCCATCGCTGTGGCCGAACAAGTAGATCGGCTGATCAGCAGGCGTAATTGCAAGCGCTCCAAGAAATGCCGGTAGCACCTCAAAGGCCTGTCGGTGCATGAAGTCCGGCTGCCAGCGTTCGTCGCTTGGCCGAGGGGTGGAATTCCCATAGCCGGGCCGGGAGTAGACCAGGCCTCGCAGGCCCAGTGCCTCGCAGAGCTGATCCGGAAAGTCTTTCCACATAGACACCGACCCCAGGCCCTCGTGCAGAAAGACCATGATCGGGGTGGGCGACGAAGCCTTTTGTGCTGCGGTCAGGGAGCTGCCTTCTTCGGTCGCATTCGTCCATCGATACTCGACCTCGATGCTGCGACCAGCCCAAGATATGCCGATGTTCACGTGCTCTGCTGCTCCTGTTCGCGAAGCCGAAACCGCTGAATTTTGCCGGTGGCGGTCTTGGGTAGTTCATCGACAAAGGCGAAAAACCGGGGGCACTTGTAGGCCGCAAGTTTTTCTTTGGTAAAGGCCTTGAGCTCCTCTTCGGATACCTGCTGTCCCGGCTTACGCACCACGAAGGCCTTGGTCTTGGTCAGCCCTTCGGCATCGGTAACACCGATCACGGCAGCCTCTAATACCGCAGGGTGCTGCATGAGGGTGGATTCGATTTCAAAGGGAGAGACATAAATACCGCTGACCTTGAGCATGTCGTCGCTGCGGCCGGCATAGGTGAAGCTGCCGTCGTCGTTCTGCACATATTTGTCGCCACTCTTGGTCCAGGCCCCCCGAAAGGTCTCCTGCGACTTCTCCCGGTTCTGCCAGTACATGAGTGCGCTGCTCGGTCCATGAATGTAGAGGTCACCCACCTCGCCTGCGGCCACAGGCTGGCCCTTGTCGTCGCGCAGTTCAATGGCATAACCCGGCACCGGCCATCCCGTGGTTCCGTAGCGTACCCGCCCTGGCTGGTTAGAGAGAAAGATATGCAGCATCTCGGTGGAGCCGATGCCATCGATGATCTCCACGCCATAGTGCTGGGTAAACCGTTGACCGATTTCCGCTGGCAGCGCCTCACCGGCTGAGGAGCACATGCGTAGGGCCACCGCATCGCGCGCAGGCAGATTGGGTGAGGCCAGCATGCCCGCATACCCCGTGGGCGCGCCAAAAAAGATCGCGCGCAGGGCGGGGCCCGCCTGCGACCGGGCAAAGGCAAACCCTGCCTGAAGATCAAGGCCCTTTGCATCAACCTCTACCAGAGGGGTTCCCAGCACAGGGTCAGACAGGGTGATGCCTGCGCCGCTGCCTGCCTGCCATTGCCCTGCGAGATAGTTCGTAAGCCTTTCTGCCATGGTTACCTCCTCGTCTTTATCTTTGTATCTGCTGCTTTGGCCCTGCCGCCCAGAGATCGGGGCCCAGGCTTGCTACAGTGGGACTTATGCAGTATCGTGCAGATATGCACATTAAATTTCATTTCCTAAAATGTCAAGCACTATAGTTCACATTCTTCATCAAGACGGTGAAACCGAAGAGAAAAACCCCTTTCTGGTGGCACTTGGAGAGCGGGTAAAAACCGCCCGGGCCCGCAAGGGCATGACCCGCCGGGCGCTTGCCCAGGCCGCCGAGGTGTCGGATCGTCACCTTGCCAACCTCGAATATGGGCTGGGCAACCCATCCATTCTGGTTCTGCTGCAGGTGGCCAATGCGCTGCAGTGCTCTCTGGCAGAGCTTGTTGGCGATGTGACCACCCAGAACCCCGAATGGCTGCTGCTGCGGGAGCTTTTGCTGCAGCAGGATGAGGCGTCTCTGCGCCGGATTCGCATGCAGATTTCAGACAGTCTGGGCCTGGCAAAGGCCAGCGCCCGGGCCGCCAACCCCCGTCTGGCGCTGATTGGCCTAAGGGGCGCGGGTAAGTCCACGTTGGGGCGCATGCTCTCCGAAGACTTAGGGTTTCCCTTTGTGGAGCTCAGCCAAGAGATTGAAAAGTTTGCCGGCTGCAGCGTCGCGGAGATACAGGCCCTCTATGGGGTCAATGCCTATCGCCGGTATGAACGCCGGGCGCTCGAAGAGGCTATCCAGATCTATCCCGAGGCGGTGATTGCCACGCCAGGTGGGCTGGTATCAGACCCAGCCAGCTTTAACCTCTTGCTGCAGCACTGCACCACTGTCTGGCTCAAGGCCGACCCCGAGGACCATATGGGCCGGGTGCGGGCCCAGGGTGATCTGCGGCCAATGGCTGCCAGCCGGGAGGCCATGCAAGACCTCTGCAACATTCTGGCTGGCCGGGCTGCCTTTTATTCCAAGGCCGACCTTACTCTCGACACCAGTCGCCAGCCCCTGGCGGAGACTTTTGGGCTCCTGCGGACTTCTGTAAGGGATTTTCTGAATATGAATTAAAGTGCTTGACACGGGGGTTATTGTTGCATTATTATTCATCTAATAGCAGCACGCACTGCTGTAGCAACCACCACAACACGACCCAAGGAGACAGACATGAATAGCCACCCCCGCGTTGAGTACCAGACCGATCCCACGCAGTACAAGCACCTGAAACTAAGCTTTAACGGCGTCGTAGCCACCCTGGCCGTAGATATTGATGAGAACGCAGGGCTGCGCCCCGGCTACAAGCTCAAGCTCAACAGCTACGACCTCGGCGTGGATATTGAGCTCAATGACGCCTTAAACCGCATTCGCTTTGAGCACCCCGAAGTGCGCTCGGTGGTGGTGACCAGCCTGAAGGATCGTATCTTCTGCTCGGGCGCCAACATTTTTATGCTGGGACTCTCCAGCCATGCCTGGAAGGTTAACTTCTGTAAGTTCACCAACGAGACCCGCAATGGCATTGAAGACTCGTCTAAGTACAGTGGCCTGAAGTTCATCGCTGCGGTCAACGGTGCCTGTGCGGGCGGCGGCTACGAGCTCGCCCTTGCCTGCGATGAGATTGTCTTGATTGATGACCGGTCGTCTTCGGTAAGCCTGCCTGAGGTTCCCTTGCTTGGCGTGCTGCCCGGCACCGGTGGGCTTACCCGGGTTACCGACAAGCGTCATGTACGTCACGACCTTGCCGACATCTTCTGTACCACCACTGAGGGCGTGCGTGGCCAGAAGGCCAAAGACTGGCGGCTCGTGGATGAGGTGGTCAAGCCTGCCCAGTTTGCAGAGTATGTGCAAAAACGCGCAGAGCAGCTTGCAGAGCAGAGCGATCGCCCGGTAGGTGCTAAAGGCATTGCCCTGCCACCGGTTGTCCGTGAGCTCTCTGCAGACGCCATGCGTTACGATCATGTGAAGATTAAGATCGACCGGGCATTGCGCACCGCCACCATTACGGTGCATGGCCCCGATGCGGTCCTGCCTCAGACCACCGAGGCCATTGAGGCAGCCGGTGCCGCCTGGTATCCCTTGGCCCTGGCCCGTGAGCTAGATGACGCCATTCTGCAGCTGCGCACCAACGAGCTCGACCTGGGCACCTGGATTATCAAAACCGCTGGAGATGCCCAGGCTGTGTTGCAGATGGACGCGCTGCTGCAGGCGCATCAGAGCCACTGGCTGGTACGCGAAACCTTGGGCCTCATGCGCCGTGTCTTTAGCCGCCTCGATGTCTCCTCGCGCAGCCTGTTTGCCCTCATCGAGCCGGGCTCCTGTTTTGTTGGCAGCTTTCTGGAATTTGCCCTGGCCTGCGATCGCAGCTATATGCTGGCGCTGCCCGATGATGCACAGAAGGCCCCGAAGATCGCGGTCTCTGAGATGAACTTCGGCACCTTTCCGATGGTGACGGGCCAGAGCCGCATTGGCCGTAGGTTCTACGATGAGGCCCCCGCTGTTGCCGCGGTGCAGGCAGCCAAGGGTCAGATGCTTGATGCCGACGCCGCATTTGCCTTGGGCCTGGTTACCAGTAACCCAGATGACATCGACTGGGCCGATGAGGTGCGCATTGCGATTGAAGAGCGTGCTGCCATGTCGCCCGATGCCCTTACGGGTATGGAGGCTAACCTGCGCTTCAATGGCAAAGAGACTATGTTTAGCCGAATCTTTGGACGTCTGACTGCCTGGCAGAACTGGATATTCCAAAGACCCAATGCAGTAGGTGAGAAGGGCGCTTTAAAGGTCTATGGCAAAGGCGAGAAGGCGGCCTTTGACTGGAACCGCGTCTAGCCCACCTCCCGAGCGAAAACACCAAGATTCAATTCACTTACTTCATTTTTTTTCCACGAACCGCATTTCTAAGGAGCAGACCATGAACGGTATTAACTACAGCGAGAAGATCCCCAATAACGTCAACCTCAGCGAAGACCGCACCCTGCAACGGGCGCTCGAGCAGTGGCAGCCCAACTACATTCAGTGGTGGAATGACATGGGCCCGGAGGGCAGCCAGAACTTTGATGTCTATCTGCGCACTGCAGTCAGCGTAGACCCTCAGGGCTGGGCGCAGTTTGGCCACGTGAAGATGCCCGACTACCGCTGGGGCATTTTTCTAAATCCCGCTGAGGCCGGTCGCAAGATTCATTTCGGCGATCACATGGGCGAGAATGTCTGGCAAGACGTGCCGGGTGAGCACCGGGCCAACCTGCGCCGTATCATCGTTACCCAGGGCGATACCGAACCCGCCTCGGTGGAGCAGCAGCGTCACCTGGGTCTTACCTGCCCCAGCCAGTACGACCTGCGCAACCTTTTTCAGGTCAACGTAGAAGAGGGCCGCCACCTCTGGGCCATGGTCTATCTGTTGCACAAGCACTTTGGCCGTGATGGCCGTGAAGAAGCAGAGGCACTGCTTGAGCGCCGCAGCGGCGAGCAGGACAACCCCCGCATTCTGGGTGCATTTAACGAGAAGACGCCGGACTGGCTCTCGTTCTACATGTTCACCTATTTCACCGACCGCGATGGCAAGTTCCAGCTCTGCGCCTTGGCAGAGTCGAGCTTCGACCCGCTTGCCCGCACCACCAAGTTTATGCTCACCGAAGAGGCCCACCATATGTTTGTGGGTGAGTCGGGCGTGTCACGCGTGATTCAGCGTACCTGCGACATGATGAACCAGTTGAAGACCGACGATGTCTCTAAGTTGCGGGCTGCAGGTGTCATCGACCTGCCCACCATTCAGCGGTATCTCAACTTTCACTTCTCGGTCACCATCGACCTCTTTGGTGCCGATGAGTCAAGTAATGCCGCCACCTTCTTCAGCTCTGGCCTTAAAGGGCGGTATGAAGAAGGCAAGCGCATCGATGACCATATTCTGAAGAACGACACCTACAAGGTGCTGCAGGTGGTCAATGGCCAGCTCATCGAGAAAGATGTTCCGATGCTCAACGCACTAAACGAGGTCTTGCGTGATGACTACATCAAAGACTCGGTGGGTGGTGTTGATCGCTGGAACAAGGTTATTGAGAAGGCAGGTATTGATTTCCGGCTTAAGGTGCCGCACAAGGCCTTTAACCGGAAGATTGGTGCCCTCTCGGGCGTTAAGGTGTCACCCGATGGCCGCGTGGTCTCCGACCGCGAGTGGAACATGTATGCAGACCAGTGGCTTGCTACCGAAGAAGACCGTGCCTATGTCGCATCACTGATGGGCCGCGTCGTAGAGCCGGGCAAGTTTGCGAGCTGGATTGCGCCGCCGGTCATGGGTATTAATCGGCAGCCGGTGAACTTTGAATACATTCGGTTTAACTAGGCCGTTTTATACTCGGCGCCAAGAGACCCCAGACAACGATTAGGGCAGAGGAGACAGCCATGGGTATAGACGATAGCAAGGTGCTCAAGCAGCACCTGATAGACCCCGAAATCTGCATTCGGTGTAACACCTGCGAGGCTACCTGCCCCGTAGGTGCTATCAGTCATGACTCGCGTAACTATGTGGTCGATGCAGAGAAATGCAACTTCTGTATGGCATGCGTGCCGCCATGCCCTACTGGGTCGATCGACAACTGGCGTGTGGTACCGAAGGTAAAGGCCTATAGCCTTGAGGCGCAGCTGGGCTGGGATGAACTTCCTGCCGAGCTCTCGGCAGAAAGCCTTGCAAGTCTGGGCGTTGGTCTTGAAGATGCCGCTGCCTCTTTGGCATCTTTGGCGGGCGATGCGGGCGCAGCAACGGGGGATTCGATTCAGGGTGAAACCAATGCTCTGCCGGCAGCGGCCGGTGTTTCTGCCGCGATGCCGCCCTGGTCTGCGGCCCACCCGTATACCAACCTGTATGGGCCAAAGGCCGCACAAAAGACGGTCAAGGCCACGGTTACCGGCAACTTCAGGGTGACCGAGGTTGGCAAAGACTACGACACCCACCATATTGTCCTGGACTTCGGCCAGGCGTTTTTTCCGGTGCTCGAGGGGCAGTCGTTGGGCATTGTGCCGCCCGGGGTGGATTCACACGGTCGGGCGCACCATCCGCGGCAGTACTCGATTGCCAGCCCCCGCAATGGCGAACGTCCCGGGTATAACAATGTGTCGCTTACGGTAAAGCGGGTGCTCCAGGACTGGAACGGAAACCCCATGCGCGGCATCGGCAGCAACTATCTGTGTGATCTGCAGGTGGGGGATTCGGTGGATGTCATTGGCCCCTTTGGCTCCAGCTTCCTGATGCCCAATCATCCGAAGTCCAATATCGTGATGATCTGCACGGGTACTGGAAGCGCGCCCATGCGGGCGATGACCGAGTGGCGCCGGCGTGACCGCAAAACTAGCGCAGCCGAGCAGGGTAAGCTCATGTTGTTCTTTGGTGCCCGTACCAAGGAGGAGCTGCCTTATTTCGGCCCGCTGATGAACCTTCCCAAAGACTTTATTGATATCAATCTGGTCTTTTCGCGCGAATCCGGTAAGCCCAAGCGGTATGTGCAGGATGCTTTGCGCGAGCGGGCGGCAGACTTGGAAGGCCTTTTGGCCGACCGCAATACCTACATTTATGTCTGCGGCCTGAAGGCAATGGAGGAAGGGGTGGTTCTCGCCCTGCGTGATGTTGCATCACAGACGGGCGGCGACTGGGCCGCTATGCATCAGGCCATGCGGTCAGAGGGTAGAATCCACTTCGAAACCTACTAGTTCATCGACAGTCTTTGTCTGGACACGGACGCGTCGCTGACGCCCGTGTCCTTTTTTATGCGTGTCTTCTGGAGTGTTGCCCTATGCGATTTGCGGAATTCTTTCCTGGCCAGGTGATAGAGGCGGGCCCTGTGTCTGTTGATGAGCAAGAGATCATCAGCTTTGCCAAGGCCTACGACCCACAGTGGTTTCACACCGATCCTGAGGCCTCCGAGCAGGGACATTTTGGGGGGCTGATCGCCAGTGGCTGGCACACCTGTGGTCTGGCCATGCGGCTTGTTGCAGATAAGGTGCTTGCGGGGTCGGAATCGTTTGCCTCGCCTGGGCTGGCCTATCTGAAGTGGCCCGCACCTGTGCGGCCGCATGATCAGCTGCGGCTGAAGGCGGAGGTGCTGGAGGCAAAGCGATCGGCAAGTAAACCGCACCTGGGCATTCTGCGCTGGCGTTGGCAGATGCGCAATCAGCATGCGGTGATGGTTTTGGAGCTTGAGGCAACGAGCCTTTTTCATGTGCCCGTTGCAGCCTAGGAATTACGAATTACGGAATTACGGTGACTGCAGCAAGCCGCATGCCGTGGGCTTTGATCTGTAGCATCGGGCGTATGGCGCTACCCCTGTCGCGGTGGCTGTTTGCGCCCGACGACGTAACCGGCAAGAAAACCCACCAGAAAAATAATGATCCAGCCAATTACCATGGGGCGAAGTCCTTCTTGTGTCGTGGTCGTTGTGAGGTGATGCGAGGCGGGCGTTCAGTCCAACTTCAGCCCAAAAATTCCGGTGGGCGTTTTTGTACCCAGCCGATAAATTTGGCAACCTCTGGGTGGGTACGTAATGACTCCCAGCTATTGTACTGTCGGGCAAGTTCGCGGGGTTTGAGCGCCTGGTGAATCTTCAGGTGACAGACTTTATGTAGCCTAAACTTTTCTCTGCCCCCCTGTGACCGCGGAGTAAGGTGGTGTTCATCCACCGTGGGCCCGAGCACCATCAGCCTGTCGCACAAAGGGCAGCGCAGGTCTTCTTCGGGCAGAATCTCTGCGCCGGAGGCATCTTGGCCTTCTTTCCATCGGAGGGAACGTTTTGCAACCATCTTTAGATCATAGTCGCTTCGCGTGAACTTGCTGGAATGGCTTGCAGCCGGTCTGGGGCTTTCAGGCGTTTTGTTGGGTATTGCCCAAAAGAGCGCCGTATGGCCGCTATGGATTGCCTCGAGTGCGATCTATGTCTTTATTTATGGGCAGCTTGCCCTTTGGGGCCAGGTAGGCCTCATGCTGGTCTTCATCGGTCTTTCGTTGTGGGGGCTTGTGCAGTGGCGCAGCCAGACCACCCAGGCGCAGGCGCAGCCGGGCTGGCTGGGGCTGCCGCATTGGCGCACCTTATTACTGTTGGTCGCTGCCGCCTGGCTGCTTATGGGGGTTTTTCTCGGCCAGACCGAAAACCCGCATGCCTGGCTCGATGCCTGGGTAACCACCGCAAGCCTCTTTGCTATGGGGCTCATGGCAAAGAGGCGTCTGGACTGCTGGCTTTTCTGGGGCGTTGCCAATGCCTCGGCAGTGGTCTTGTTCGTGCAGCAGGAACTCTGGGCAACCACTGTCCTGTATGCCGTGCAACTGTTTCTTTCCTGGCTGGGCTTTCAACGCTGGCGTGCGTCTGTATGGAACCCTGATGCCAACGGCTCCTGATCCAGAGCCTGTCGTCCGCCCCGCCGTGTGCAGGGTTGCTGTCATTGGGGCGGAGTCGACTGGCAAGACGCGGCTCTGTAACGCCCTGGCACAGAGTCTTGATGGCGCGTCTTTCGAGGAACCCTTACGGCTGTGGGTCGCGCAGTATGGCCGCAGCCCCCAGGCAGACGAGCAGCGGGAAATACTGCAGCAGCAGAAGCAGGCCGAAGACCAGGCCCTCATGGCTGCCCTTCGTGCAGGCAAGCGATGGGTGTTCTGCGACTCTGCGCCTCTTGTTACCGCGGTCTATAGCCAGTTTTATTTTCAAGACCATTCGCTTGTGTCAGAGGCGGTCGCACACCATAGGCAGGCCTACGCGCACACACTGCTCTGCAGTAACGACCTGGGCTGGCAGCAAGACCCCGGAATGCGCGATGGCCCCCAGGCGCAGGCCCATGTGCAAAAACGCCTGATGCAGGTTCTCAGCGACCATGCACTGCCCTACTTTTCAGTCAATGGCCAGGGGGAAATCCGGGCTCAGCTTGCAGTCCAGTTCCTTGCCGGGGTAGACTTCGAGCAACGCTAGGGGTCCCGACACGTCAGGCCGGTTTTCTGGGTCTGATCTCTTGCAGCAAAAGAGCGGGTGAGACAAACCCTTTGAACCTGATCGAGTTAAGACTTGCGCAGGGAAGCGTCGAGAAGCCTTCCGTGCGGGGTATTTAAAGCCCAGCGGTTTTCACGGTAAAAAGTCTGCTCGCTGCCTCTCTGCTTTTTTAAAAGAGGCCTCCCCATGACACCTGTTTCAAATCCCCGCAATACTGCAGTTTCTGCGCTTGCCTTAGCGGTACTCGCCAGTCTGGTACCGGGTGCTGCACATGCCCAGGCGGCTTCTGTTCTACCAGCCGTGGTGGTTACCGAAGCCCCAGAGTCTTCGCTTGCCCCGCGCGGTGTGTCACTGCCTGTGGCTGCAGACCAGATTCCCTGGCTGATGCAGAGTCTGTCGTCTTCGGTGATCACGCAGGAGCAGATCACACAGACGGGGGGCGGCCGTCTCACCGAGGCGCTGCGGTTTGATACCTCGGTGGATCCGAACTACAGCCCTCTGGGCTACTACGAGAGTTTTCAGATACGGGGCTTTGCCGTGGATCCTGTGTTCGGCTTTCGGGTAAACGGTGTACCCGTAGTGGGTGAGGCACCGATTTTTATGGGTAATAAGCGGCAGGTCGAGGTCTTGCGCGGCGCTGCCGGGGCTGGGACTGCCCCCGGCGCTGGGGGCGGGCTTGTGCATCTGGTTACCAAACGTCCTGAGTCGATTCGCAGCCTGGAGACGGGGATACAGACGCGATCTTCTGCTGGGCTGGCCGCAGACATTGGTACCTTAGATGGTCAGGGCAATGGCTGGCGGCTGAACCTGGCGGGAGACCGCCTCTGGCCCTATGCGAAGGGCGCCGATGGCGAGGCGGGCGCCCTGGCTTTGGCCTTTGATCAACGGCTTTCAGGGGGGGGCCGACTGGCCTTTGATGCGGAACTTGCGCGTCGCGAACAGATAACCCAGCCTGGTAGCCAGCTGCTTGGCGGCACCGCCCTACCCCCCCTGCGGCCAAAGACGGTGTTGGGTCTCTCAGGCTGGTCTGAGCCCGTGCGGTTTGACTCGGCCTTTGCCATGGCCCAGTGGGAGATGCCTCTGCAGAACGACTGGATGGCCTCGGCACGCCTATCGGCCCATCAGGTAAAGACCGATGACTACAGCAGCTTTCCATGGGGAGTTCCCGGTGATGATTTTTTGGGAATCGCAACTGACTCCTACTTCTCCCCGACCGCCGGCTTCGGATTTTATGATTATCGATCTATCAATGAGCAACGCAACACGCACGCCGTCAGTTTTGACCTGTTAGGCAGAGTTACATTGGGGTCAACTGCACATGCTATTCACGTTGGCGGAGAAGTTATTGAGCATCTATCGACAAAACCCGATTACCTTTATGCGTATGTAGGAGAGGGCAATGCAAATGCTTTGTCCTGGTCTGGGAGCCCAAGCGGTGAAGCTGGCAGAGATGTATTCCGTCGCGAGCTTCGCCAGTCTAGCCTTTACCTTACGGATCGGGTGGCGTTGGGTATTGGGGCGCTCTCTCTGGGTCTGCGTTGGGTTCACATGAAGGATGGCTATCGGTCGAATTTCGATCCCGCGTTTTACAACCCGATTGATTGGAGCAGTCGCTCAGACCACTGGCTCTTGCCCGCGATCACCTACAGCCTTCCCCTGCAGGGGCAGCAGCAGATCTGGGCCTCATATCGTCAAGACATAGAGGCTGGTGCCGTGGCGCCCCTGTCGTCTGCCAACAACGGCGCGGTGCTGCCTGCCCGTCGGCTGTACCTGCTTGAACTCGGTACCAAGGCCCTTTTTCGCCCGCAGCTAGAGGCCTCAGCCGTGGTTTTTCATAGCTGGCGGCCGCATAACTTTCGCAACGATGACCCGCTCGATCCGCTGGGGAACCCCGCAGGCCGTTACGAGCAGCGAGGCCGGGAATCGCGCACGGGCCTTGAACTCTCGGCGGCGGGCCGAATTGCGCCCGGTCTGCAGGCGCAAGTGTCTGCAAGCTATCTAGCGTCTGATACCTCGGGCCTTGATAATGCCGCCTTTGAGGGAAAGCAGGCCCTGAACACGCCAAGGCTTCGGCTGTCTGCGCTCCTGGACTATCGACTGCCCCAGGTGTCAGGTCTTTCGGTCTGGGCGGGCGGCTTTTATGTCGGTCGGCGCCCCGCCAGTCGCGATAGCTCGGTTTTTGTGCCCGGCTACACGCGGTTTGATCTGGGCCTGAACCTTGTGCACAAGGCGGCAGGGCAGCGTCAGACCTACCGGTTCAGTGTTGAAAATATTTTTAACAAATCATACTGGCGCGATGCCGCGGAATTTCTCGGCGATGCCTACCTTACGCCAGGTGCGCCGCGAATATTTAAGTTCAGCGCAACCACAAGCTTCTAAAAAGGTGCTAGCCTTCCGCAGTCTTTAAGGGAGGCTAGTCGTGAAAACACATGTGCCCGAACACGCCGTTCGGGTCTTAAAGCAGTTTAGGGTTATTTTTAGGGCGGTAAAAGAGCACTACCGCATGGTGGAACTGGCTACCGGGCTGTCTGGGTCCCATGTCTGGGCCCTGGTGATCATCGAAGAAAATCCAGGCATTCGGCCTGGCGCGCTCACCGATCGGCTGGCCATTCATCAGTCCACCGCAAGCAATATCGTGCGGCATCTGGTTTCTGAGGGCTATGTGCTTAGGGCCCGTTGCCCTGATGATGCCCGAGCCTTCGAACTCAGTGCAACGCCTAAGGCGCGCGAGCTACTGGCCAAGGTGCCGGAGCCCAAGATTGGCATTCTGGTGCAGGCCCTGGCAGATATGCCACAGGGTTCGGTAGCAGGCCTCGAAGGCTATCTGGATCATCTTATTGCCCGAATGGGCCAGTCGGGCGATGCTGAGGCCGGTCTTAAGCCCCTGGCCGATCTCTAATTGCACACTGCCAAGACACTGACCTTGATCCGTTAAACCTTTCCGACGACAGTGCCAAAAAAAAGCCCGTAGATTTCTCTACGGGCTTTTGTCTAAAGAGGGCCTTACCTGTGTTCTGGCAAGGCCTACCCTGGAGCGATCTTAGGCCATATGCAGGTCGGGGTACCGAACCGAGGAGACCAGATCTTGTACTTCCCGCTTCGGTGCCGGCGTGATCAGCGACACGATCACGATGATGGCAAAGCCTAGTGGCATACCGAAGAGACCCGCAGAGATGGGCTGAATATCCCACCAGAGGTCGGGAGTGGTGGGCACGCTACGGGGAATACCGTAGAAGACCTCACGCAGCCAGACCTGGGTTAGGGTCATGTAGTAGAACGTGATGCCGGTGCCGGCAATCATTCCCAGCGAGGCAGCGATACCCGTGGTGCGCTTCCAGAAGATTCCCAGTACTAGGGCCGGGAAGAATCCGGCTGCCGCAAGCGAGAAGGCTGCAGCCACCAAGAACAGAATGTCTGCCGGGGCCTGCTGGGCAACCAGGGCTGCCAGAATGGCCACGATCAACAGCATGGTCTTGGAGATGGTTACGCGACGGGACACCGGTGCATTGGGGTCGATCATCTTGTAGTACATGTCGTGCGACAAGGCATTGGCAATCGTGAGCAGTAACCCGTCAGCGGTTGACAGCGCCGCAGCCAGACCACCGGCGGCCACCATACCTGACACCACATACGGCAGACCGGCAATCTCAGGCGTTGCAAGCACCACGATGTCATTGCCCAGCACGATCTCGGCCAGTTGCACGATGCCGTCTTTGTTGACGTCTGTAATGGCCAGCAGCGATGCATCCACCGCGTTCCATCGGGCGACCCATTCAGGCAGCGCCGCGAACTGCGACCCCACGATGTCGTTGTACATCACAAACTTTACGAGCACGGCCAGAGCAGGTGCCGTGAAGTAGAGCAGGAAGATGAAGAACAACGACCAGGTAACCGAGTTACGCGCCTCACGTACTGATGGGGTGGTGTAGAACCGCATCAGAATATGGGGCAGGGCAGCGGTACCTACCATCAGGCAGAGAATGAGCGCCAGGAAGTTTTTGCGCGCAATGTCTTTTGCCTGTTCGTCTTTACCTGGGAAGGCATCGGCATGGTTACGAGGAGCGTTTGCACGGGCCGCCAGACCACGTTCACGATTGAGCCCAGCCGTGTAGGCGGCGACGTCTGCAGGGAACTTGGTAACAGCAGCCTCTGCGGCAGCAATGGCGGCGCCATCTGCCTTCGCAGCCTTCAGCTCGGTTACCTTAGCCTCGAGTGCTGCCTTGTCAGCCGCATATGCTGCAGGCGCATCTTTGAGCTTTTCGACAGCAGCAGCAGAGCGGTCTTTGAAGATCTTACGGACTTCTTGTTCGCCCGGATCTGCATTAATCTTCTTCTCAAGCTCGGTCACCTTTACCAATTGCTGACCGTAAATGAGCTGGGGTATTGGGAAGCCGGTTTGCTTCACCGAGAGCCAGACCACCGGGATCATGTAGGCAATGATCAGGATGATGTACTGGGCCACCTGCGTCCAGGTAACGGCACGCATGCCGCCTAAGAACGAGCAGACCAGAATGCCGCCAAGGCCCAGGAACACGCCAATCTCAAAGCTCACGCCGGTAAGACGGGTGGTAATGAGACCCACCCCATAGATCTGGGCAACCACATAGACGAACGAGCAGAGAATCGCTATGAGGACCCCAATGAAACGGGGAACAGATCCACCGTAACGCGCACCCAGGAAGTCTGGAATGGTGTACTGGCCAAACTTACGTAGGAACGGCGCCAAGAAGAGTGCTACCAGCACATAGCCGCCGGTCCAGCCCATGATAAAGGCAAGTCCGCTGTATCCACCCGCATACAGGCCACCGGCCATACCAATGAACGACGCGGCAGACATCCAGTCTGCGCCAGTTGCCATTCCATTAAAGACCGCGGGCACCCGTCGACCGGCCACATAATAGTCATCCGCTACGTTGGTACGGCTAATGATGCCGATACCTGCGTAGAGGATAACGGTGGCTGCTAGGAAGACATAACCAATGCCCACCTTGGACAGACCCATCTGCTCGGCGATGGCCAAAAGAATGCAGAACGCAAAGAAGCCACCGGTATAGAAACCGTAGACCTTTTTGAGTTGTGCGTTAAAGGCCTTCTGCGAGCTTCCTGCATCAAGTAATCCCGCCATGGTTAATCCTCCTCAGGCTCGGCTACGCCGAACTCTTCATCGATGCGGTTCATGGAGCGGGCGTAGTACCAAATGATCAAAACATAAATGACCAAGGCACCCTGGGCGCCCACCCAGAAAGAAAAGGGCCAGCCAAAGAAGTTAAAGCTCAGCGCCTCGGCGTAATACCCGATTACGTAGGTGACTACGAACCAGATCGCCAGGAGCCATGCGGTCTTCTTCAGCAACGCCCGCCAGTAGGCTAGGTGTCGTTCAGTGAGTTGCATTAAGTCCTCCAGTTAAAATTGTAAATTCCGGCTTATCCCGCCGTTTCGTCAGTCAATTCGTTAAGGCGCAGATTACAAAAACGGATCCTTCACGCCAGCATCAATACCGGTTTCTCGTTGCAGTTGTACCGCCAGCTTTGGCTCAAAACTACCCAGCTTGCGGGTGGTTTTACGGTAGGCTTTTTCGTCGCCCATTTTGAACTGTAAGACAGCCAGGTGGTAAAAGCCATAGGGGCTCATTGGCTGCAGTTCCACGGTGCGCTGCAGCGCGGCGCGGGCCTCTTCGTTACGGCCAAGGGCCATGAGTGACAGAGCCCTTCCATAATGCGCGCGATCGAGCGAGGGGTGAAACCGGATGGCCTTATCGAAGGCGTTCAGCGCCTCTTCGTGTTCGTCGCGCTTTTGAACCAGAAATCCAAGGTTAAACCAGGCCGCGGCCTGGGTATCATCAATAAGCAGACTGCGACGCAGGAGCGCCTCTGCCTCAGCGTTTTTATGGGCGAGTGCCAGATGGTTGGCAGCAGTAACCAGCAGACCTGCTTTTTCGGGCTGAAACCCATGGGCGCGCACCCAGAATTCGGCGGCGATTTCCTGACGGCCAAAGATTGCTGCCCAGATAGCGATTTGTTTGTTGTACCAGGCAGAAAGGGCGTTCATCAAGATCTCTTTTTTTGGTCGGGACGGTGTTACTGACTCAAAGGCGGCAGTTCGGCAGTAATGAGCACGGCCTTGGTAATGACCAGACCGAACCAGAGCCAGAACAAGAGAAAAAAGCCAACAAATGGCACATGTTTATCCGAAACCTGCCTTGGGGTGATGAAGCGTACCGCACTAAACACCGGCCGACTAAAGAAACGAAACATGAGGTAGACCGCATTGGTGTTGTGCCGGCCAAAGCTAAGCAGGTAGACAAGACCCTGCCCGAGCAACATGAGTCCGATAAATTCCGTCATGCCCTTTAACACTGACACCAGACCAAGCAATAGTACACTCCCCCTAGCGATGAGGCCCCGTTACCAAACGTTTTACCTTCAACACCGAGCGCCTTACCCAAACGTATACTGATGAATTGAGAACCAACCTGAATCAATCTCAGGAATTTTTCTCAGGTTTTCTTATGAATAGCGAAGTTACTGTCCCTTCATCCAAAAGTCTAGCTATATTCACATAGAAGAATCCCTGTGAGTGACGCACTGCAGCAAGACCTTACCGAACTCAGCCTAGAGACCCCCATTTCGGAGCTGATTAAGTCTGAGCCGCTCTTATGCCTGCCCGAGACCCCCCTGCGGGCTGTTTTTGAGCGTATGCATGCGGCCCGGGTCGGGTCGATTGTGGTGGTCAATACCTTTATGGAACCCGTCGGTATCCTGACCCGGTACGACCTGATCAGCAGGATCATCCTGCCCGGCAAGGAACTCACAGCCCCTGTCTCTGACGTGATGAGCCGCGATGTGATCTGCGCGCCTGCCCATTGGTCGGTGATGGAGGCCACCATCTGCATGGCCACCCACGGCATTCGCCATGTTCCGGTGGTGGCAGATGGCAAGCTCAAGGGCGTAATCTCTGAGAGCGACCTGGTTCGCCATCAGCGCGAGAGCCTGCGTAGTCTCTCGGCCATGGTGCAGCGTGCCAGTGACCTGCCCAGCCTTGCCCAGGTAAGTGCCAGCATTCGGCAGCTGGCCCAGCGACTCTTGCAGGAAGGGCTTGCCGCCACTGCGGTGGCCCGACTGGTAAGCCATCTAAACGATGCCATGACCAGGCGTGCCATCGAGATTGTCTCCGCCCAGAACCCTGAGATGGTGGCAGGCCTTCCCGAGTGGAGCTGGCTTGCCTTGGGCTCCGAGGGCCGCGAGGAGCAGACCATTGCCACCGACCAGGACAACGCGATTGTCTTTGTGGCTGATGCAGGCGCAGCCGATAAGATCCGGCCACGGTTTCTTGCGCTGGCCGACAAGGTGAACGATGCCCTGGCCGAGATTGGATTTCCCTTATGCAAGGGCGGCGTGATGGCCAGGCATGAGAAATGGTGTCGCAGCCTTGAGGAATGGAAAGAGGCCATGGCAGATTGGTTTCGCAGGCCTACGCCCGAGAAGCTCTTAGATGCCCATACCTTCTTCGACTTTCGCAGCCTTACCGGCAGCCTGGCGCTTGGCGAAACGCTTCGTGACTGGGTTACTGCAGAGGCTCCTTCTCATCCCCTATTTCTGCGCGAACTCGCCGAAGACTCCATGCGCAGCGCGGTGGGCGACCTGCCCCGTCCGGTATTGTTCTCAGCGGTGGCGCGCTGGCTCAGACGCAAAAATCTTCCCGGGCACTGGATCTCCCCGGACCGTCTGGACATCAAAAAAGAGGCTACGGCCCCCGTGGTGGCCTGGGCACGCGTGCTCTCGCTGATGAACTGGATTGCGGCCACTTCTACCGATGGCCGGCTTGCAGGGCTGCAGGCTGCCGGAAAAATCCAGCGTAGTGAGGGTCAGGCAATACGCGAGGCATTTGATCTGGCCCAGAAGTACCGTCTGAGGGCGCAACTGGCCGGATTGCAAGACCCGAATTCTTTAATGCTCGATCCCCTGAGTCTGCATGAACTTGAGCAACTTACGCTCGCACTAGACGAACTGGCAAAGGTAAAAGATGCTGTTCGTCTGGAGTTGCGTCTCTAGCCGCAAGCCCCCTAAGGCGAAGGCCAAAGGCAAGGCGATTGGTGATCGCCATTGCCGACCGGTTATGGGCTATTGGCTAAAGCGTCAGGTAGATCATTGCGTAGAGGGCCAGAAGACCAATGACCCAGATCGCGGTGTAGCCGATTCCCCAGGTACGCGAGAGAAGACCACCAACCCCCGTGTACTGGCGGGCTAGGCGCTGGACCGCCGTTACTAGGCCGAAGCCGGTCTGGGCAATCAGATCTCTGAGGCCAAAAGAAACCTGGGCGAGCGCGCTTGCAACCCGGAAGAGCCCTGTGCGCCAGAGCCAGTCGGTGTCCACAAGCACCTCGGCCGTTCGGCGCTCGCGGTCAGTCTGCGAAGCTACTGCACCTGCTGCGAGAAAGAATCCCAGGGCGTATACCGCTGGTAAGAGCCAGGTAATGGCCCACCCCATGGTTTCGCTGCCACTCGCACCCAATGCCAAGGCAAGGCCAGTGAGGCCTACCCCTATGCGGGCCATGCGTACCATCGCCGTGCGAGCGGCGATTCCGTAGACGATGGCATAGGCAGCCATAACAAGGCCAAGCGCTATAAATTCTGTGGGCAAGGGTGTTAGTAAGATATTGAGCACCATCAGGGCGGAGACGGGAAGGGCAATGCCAAGCCAGAGGCTGCCGCTGCGCGCAATACCCCGGGCCGCATCGGGCAATACCATGGCAACGGGCCATGCACCGAGTTTGATGCAGGCCCCCGCAATCAGGGCCCAGCCACCTGGTATCTCTACGACCGGTTGTGTGGCCGCGGAGAGCAGGTAGCTACCGAAGCTTGCCTCATAGCCATGCATTCCGTACTTAAAAAGAAAGCCGCCGGAGAGCTGCAGCAACAAAAACCGAATACCCGCGGCACGCGCCTGTTCGGTGCCGGACATAAAGATAAGGGCAGTAATGCTTAAGGCCAGAAGCTCCCACTGCAGAAAGATGGCAATGAGGTCGCCAGAGAAGACCACGCCAAGGCCGAATGCCGCCGAGAGGAGTCCTGCCACCGCTGATCGTCGGTCATTTTCACCAAGAAAGGGGGAAAGAAAGACTGCCAGAGCGGCTCCCGCCAGAACAGCCCATGCTGCGGCTGAGCGGCTGGCATCGTTCAAAACAAGTGCCACGGCGTACTTCATGAAGCCGACCTCAAGCAGCAGCCCATTGGGCAAAAGACCGACTGCCACCGCGGTTATGGCGACACCTGCAAGCCCAATCGAACGCGTACGGCTATTGGGTGAAACCGCCACAAGCACCGCGGTAACCATAAGCAGTAGGCTGGGAGGAAAGGCAGCAATATTCATGGTGCCCCCCGGTATATCTGCATCTCAAGTGCAATGGGAATGCCGTTGAAAAAGAAAAAGGCCAGTGTAAATAGCGCCGTGGTACTCAGGGCCAAGACCATTGGCCAGGGTGCCTCGCCATGATCTTTTTTAGGTGCAACGTTTTCGGGCAAGAGAAACGCTCGAAAGACAACCGGCAAAAAATAGGCGCAGTTCAGTAGGGTACTGGCCAGCAGGGTAAGGATCACGAGCATATTGTGGGTGTCGAGTGCTCCTCCGAGAATGCCCCATTTCGAGATCGCTCCGGCAGTGGGGGGAATGCCAATCATGCTCAAGGCCCCTATGGTGAACGCGACCATCGTAATCGGCATTCGCCGGCCAATGCCGTTGAGCTGCCCAAGCTCGGTTTTTTTGGAGGCGACATAAATGGCGCCTGCTGCAAAAAACAGGGTAATTTTTCCAACACCATGGGCAAGAATATGCAGTGCCGCGCCGACCTGAGAGATCGGTGCCAAGAGTGCTGCAGCCATTACCACATAAGAGAGCTGCGCCACGGTGGAATAGGCGAGCATGCGCTTGAGGCTGGTCTGCCGCAGCGCAACCACGCTCGCCGCCACGATGGTGAAGCAGGCAGCCGGAATCAGCCAGTCGGTTCCTGCCTGCGAGAAGACATAGTCGGGGCCAAAGATATACAGAATAAGTTTGGTAACGGTAAACACCCCTGCCTTAACCACAGCCACTGCGTGCAGCAGGGCGCTTACCGGCGTAGGCGCAACCATGGCGGCAGGCAGCCAACGATGAACGGGCATGACCGCAGCCTTGCCCACACCCAAGACAAA
Source organism: Betaproteobacteria bacterium (assembly GCA_016868305.1). GTDB lineage: Bacteria > Pseudomonadota > Gammaproteobacteria > Burkholderiales > Burkholderiaceae_A > Hahnella. Next base: position 29,896 of record VGHK01000001.1, read on the forward strand.
CATGAGAAGAAGCAGGCCAAGGGCAGGCCCTGCCAGATGCCCCTCAAGAATGCCGCCCGGCGTAAACGAGAGCGTTCCGGCAACGGAATAGGTAAAGATAATTGCGGGCAGCAGCAGGCCAATCGAGGTGGCCAACAAGATTCCCATGTAGACCCGGGCCTGCTGGATTGTCTGGGGGTCACCCTTGTGGGCAACCAGAGGGTAGGTGGAGAGGGTGAGCACCTCGTAAAACACGAAAAGCGTAAACAGGTTTTCGGCAAAGGCAATGCCTATTGCGGCGCTCAATGCGATGGTGAAGCAGGCATAAAAACGCGTCTGGTGTTTCTCGTGGTTACCGCGCATGTAGCCAATGGAATACACGGAATTAACAATCCAGAGGAGCGAGGCCAGGCAGGCAAATAGCATTCCGAGTGGCTCGATCTTAAAGGCGATCGATAGCCCCGGCATGAGCGTGGTGAGGTGGGCCTCTGGCCGCTCTCCTGCCAGTAGCGCTGGCAGGAATGACCAGACAAGGAGCATCAGAATGCCTGCCGTGGTGAGCGTGATGGTCTCGCGGATATTGGGCCAGCGTCCGGCAATCGTGAGCAATACGCCGCCAATAAGAGGTACAAACAGAGCGAGCAAGATCTGCGTGCTTTGGCTCATCGGGACGCTCCCAATAGCTGCTGCACTTCCATGCCGGCCAGACCAAGCGGCAGGCTTGGGTCTATGCCAAACCAGATATTGGCGATTGCCAAGAGCCAGATCATTAAGAGCATGGGCATGGGGGCTTCGGAGATCAGCCTAGGGGGCTCTCCCTGCGGCATGCTGGCTGGCTCTTGAAAATAGGCCACCTCAATGACCTTCCAGATATAGACCACTGCCAGCAGGGAGCTGACGAGAATAAGAAAGACAACCAGATAGCCGATGCCTTCTATTTCGAGCATGGCCTGAATCAGAAACCACTTGCTCATAAAGCCAGCGGTGAGCGGCACCCCGATAAGCGAGAGTCCCGCCACACAGAACGCGGCCATGGTCCAGGGCATAGACTTGCCCGCTCCGGCGATGTCACTGATACGCGATGAGCCATATCGTAGAACCATGGCGCCGACGGCCATAAACAGTGCCGCCTTAATGATCGCGTGATTAAACATGTGCAGAATCGCTGCAGTGGTACCCGCACTACTCACCAGGCTGGCACCCAGCAGAATGTAGCCGATCTGCGCCACTGAAGAATAAGCCAGCATGCGCTTGAGGTCGCGCTCAAAGACCGCTACGGTGGATCCCACCAGGAATGCCACGATGCACAGAGGCATCAGAATGGTGGTAAAGAGCAGGGCATGGTCGCCAAGGTTTGGCTGCAGAATAAGGAAGTCAAACCGGATGAGAACGAACAGAGCCACCTTGGTTGAGCATGCAGCCAGAAACACGGTGACGATGGTTGGTGCATACCGGTAGGCGTTGGGCATCCAGGCATGCATGGGAAAGAGGGCCGCCTTCAGGGCGAGCCCCAAGACAATAAATCCGCTGGCCATCAGCACCGGTGCGGTGTCCGATACCTGAGACAGGCGATCGGCCATATCGGCCATATTCAGTGTGCCGGTCATCATGTAGAGATAGCCGACCCCAATAAGGTAAAAAGTGGCACCGATGGTTCCGGTAACCAGGTACTTAAAGGTAGCGGTAAGCGCCTGCCGGCTGGGGCCTGCCGAAACCAGCACGTAGGAGGCCAGCGCGGAGATCTCCATGAAGACAAAGACATTGAAGGCGTCGCCGGTTATGGTGATTCCAACCAGACCAGCAGTGGCCAGAAGCCAACAGGCATAGAGAAGCGACTGATGTTCCTCGCCGACCTCCTGGTTCATGCTTGCCCGACCCCAGAGCAGGGCGCCCAGTGAGGCTCCCGTAATAACCAAGAGCAGGAGCGCAGCAAATGGCCCAATGACAAGCCCAATACCAAAGGGCACCGGCCAGTTGCCCAGTTCGTAGAGCAGAACGCCTTGGGCCATCACCTGCTGGGTTACACCGATGGCAAGCAAGAAGCTAACGAAGGCAGTCAGGGTCGCTACGAGCCAGGGAGTCCCGGACCGACTCGGAAGGACTGCCACTAGGGGCGCCATTACCAGCGGAACCACCACCACCAGGATGGCAAAGTGCGAGGATAAGGTCATGCCTCGCGGTCCATTCTCTGGGTGTCAGCCTCCTCGATGGACCCGTACTCTTCTTTGATACGAATAGCCAGCGCCAAGCCTAAGGCGGTGACCGCAATACCCACAACAATGGCCGTAAGAATTAGAACCTGAGGCAAGGGGTTGGAAAAAATTTGACCGGCCACCGGTTCGCCCTGAAAAATGGGCCCCGTGCCGCCATCGACCTTGTCCATACTGATATACAAAAGGAACACCGCAGACTGGAAGATGCCAAGGCCAATCATGCGCTTGACGTAGTTGCCCTTCACCAGAACGGCATACAGGCCCACGCAGAGCAGAAAGATATAGACCCAGTAGTTGAGCAGGCCCAGTGCGGTGACCACGAGGTTGCTAGTAGGAGTCACGGTTGGCAATCGCGTTGAAGATCATGATAAGAACCGCGGTAACCGTAAGGCCCACGCCGAATTCGATAAGCAGAATACCAAGGTACTGACCGGCAAGGGGGTCGGTGACAAGCACGCTGTAGTTAAGGAAGTTCCCGCCCTTAAAGAAGGCGACGAGACCCACGCCGCTATAGATGGTTGCCCCAAGGGCAGCTAGGCGAAGCATAACCAATTGGGGCAGTGCCTTGGCAGACTTGTCTGCGCCTTCCAGAATGCCGTAGAGCATTACGGCTGCTGCAAATAAAGCACCGGCGGAGAAGCCGCCCCCTGGGGTGTATTTCCCATGAAACTGGACCACAAGCGCAAAGAGCATCAGCACCGGGATAAGCAGCTTGCCCACCACCCGCAGCACGGCATGGTGCTGCACACCCCGTACCCTTTGGGCAAGGGAGCTGCCGCGTAGCGTAGACTTTGACTTGGGACGAAACCCCAGAACCGAGATAACCCCAATGCCCGCGGTAAACACCACGATGACCTCACCCAGGGTGTCATAGCCCCGGAAGGAGGCCAGAATAGCGGTGACGATATTGGGTATATCGATGAGCCGAGGGGTCTCGGAGAGATACCAGGGGGCCACATGCTGATGCACCGGCGCGGTGTAGTCTCCGAGCAGGGGCTGCTCAAAGCTCACCACCAAGAGCACAACCCCAAGCACAGACATAACGACCACCGGAAGCCAGCGAAATTTTTCTTTGACATGCTCGTGCTCAGCAGTGAGGGCCAGCGCACCGAGGAACAAGACGGTGGATACCCCTGCGCCCACAGCCGCCTCGGTAATGGCGACATCGGGGGCATCGAGAATAAAAAAGTTCGCGGCCATCATGAGGCTGAAAATGCCTAGCCAGACGCTGGATTCAAACAAGTTGCGACTGGTTACCGCAAGTACGGCCGATATGGCTACAAAGGCAAGGGTAAAAAATCCTAGAAAGGTCATTGCTGCCGCGCCTTTTGATTCTGCGGGCCAAGCAGCGGTTTGAGCCCGGAGGCCTGCGCCGTATTGGCCAGGGCATAGCCGCTGATTGGCGAGGTGAAGAGCAGAAACACCAGGATTGCAAAGAGCTTGAAGGTGGCCAGTTGCCCGCCAGAGTGCAGCATGAGGCCGGCAACGATGAGCAGCGTTCCGAGGGTCTCTGTAACGCTCGCGGCATGCAGCCGGGTATACAGGTCGGGCATGCGCAGGGCGCCAATGCCGCCCACCAGTACAAAAAACGCCCCCGCACCTAGGCAGGCCCATGTGGCTATGTCGTAGGCCAGGCTCATGGGGTTTCCTTTCGGCCAGACTCTTGATTGCGCCGTAGTTCGCGGATTTGCACAAACTGCAGCACCGCGAGAATGCCGATGAAGTTAATTAAGGCATAGGCCAGGGCCAGATCGATAAAGTCAGGGCGGCCAAAGAGCATCGCCACCAGCGCTAGAAGCAATACGGTTTTTGTGCCAAACATATTGACCGCCAGCACCCGGTCGTAGACCGTAGGGCCCAGAATTCCGCGGGCCAGGGCCAGGGCCATGGTGACCAGAATGGCAAAGCCCGCCACTGCCAGCATCATGCGGCACCCCCTTTTGCGGCTCTGCGATGACGCTCAATACGCGCGACACGGTCGTTCATATCGGTGCCGGCCATACCCTCGGCCCCTTCTTGGGTGAGGGCGTGCACGGAGACAACGCCGTGCTCATCGATATCGGTGGTGAGCGTGCCGGGGGTGAGGGTAATAGAGTTGCCAAAGATCACCCTGCCCACCTGAGAACGGGCCTTGGACTGCACCTTAACCAGGGTGGGACTGATAGGCAGTGAGGGCGAGAGAACGATTCGGGTTACCTGAAGGCTTGAGACCACGATTTCTTTTAAGAGCCAGCCCCAGTAGGGAAGCACGCCCAGGGTGAGGCCAGCAGGAATGGATTCTTCGTCTACGGTGTCAAGGTGGCGCACCAGCCAGACAACGAATAGGCAGGAGGCTAGGCCTAGGCCCAAGATAATGGGCTTATAGAGCCCCGACCAGAGTAGCCAGAGGCCCGCAAGGAAGAAAAACAGCAGCAGACTTTTTTGATTTTTTGTCATAGATCAGACAACCGATTAACCCTGGATTGTAAACTAGGCTTATGTATATTCACCTCGCATCCGATCTGCACCTTGAGCTTCTGCATAAACGGTTTCCCGATTTTGTGCGTGTTGACCGGTTGTATTCCCCTTGGGCCGACGTGCTTGTTCTGGCCGGGGACATTCATAAAGAGTCCGATACCATCAAGTCCTTTGGTCGCTGGCCCCATCCGGTTTTGTACGTTCTGGGTAACCACGAGTTCTACGACCATACCATTGCCCAGACCATTGCTGGCATTCAAAAGGCGGCCCAGAACACCGCGGTCATCCTGCTTGACCGCGACGAGTTCGTTTACCTGGGGGTGCGGTTTTTAGGGTGCACCCTCTGGACCAACTATCTTTTGTTGGGCGAGTCGCGCCAGCGGGCCGCGATGATGGCCTGCGAGGCCCGTCTGGCAGACCACCGCAAGATTATGGGGATTAGCTCTCCGGGCGAAAAGTTTACGGCGGCTCGGGCATTGGAGCTGCACCAGAGAGACCACGACTGGCTTGCGGCCAAGCTCAACGAGCCTTTTGATGGCCCCACCGTGGTCATTACCCATCATGGTCCGCACCCAGGTAGTGTGCATCCGCGGTTTAGAGACGATCCCTGCAACGCCGGGTTTATCTCTGACCTCACCCCTTTGGTATCCAAGGCCACGGTATGGATTCATGGCCATATCCACGACAGCTTTGACTATAAGGTGGGGGGGTGCCGTGTAATTACCAACCCTGGAAGCTATGCTGCGGGGGTGCCCAAGGCCAAGACGCCTGCCGACCTGGTCTGGGAAAATCCCTTGTTCGACCCGCAAAAGGTGGTCGAGGTCTGAGACAATTGGGTTCTGGTCATTCCGCCCGGATGACGAAATCGGTAGACGTACGGGACTTAAAATCCCGGGCCGCAAGGCGTGCGGGTTCGATTCCCGCTCCGGGCACCAAACCTAATAATCTGCGCGCGTCTGTCGAAACGGCATGTTAGAGGCGGTCGCCTCTAAACGTTCGGCCAGCCAAACCTTGATAACCGACTGCCTTGTAACCCCCAGCTTGCTGGCTTCGCGATCTAGCGAGTCAATCATCCACGTTGGAAAATCAACGTTCACCCGTTTCTGCACTTGTAGCACGCGCTTGGCCTTGGGCAAGTCCAAAGAAGCAATGATGTCGACGCCATCATCAAACTGTTGCTCGAACTTTTTAGCTTTCATAAAGTGCTACCTCCTCTGTGCGTGCCCGACGCACGGATATCAATCGAACATTGGCCCCTCGATAGGTAATGACCGCCGACCAATGCTTTCCATCGATCAATCCAATCACCAAATACCGCGGTTCATCATCTGTTTTTGCTGCAATTTCCAACAGCATTGGGTCACGCCAAAGATTCTGCGCTTCAACAAAATCAATGCCATGTTTGGTGCGATTGGACTTGCTCTTTTCGGCGTCAAACTCAAAGGAAATCATGGTATAGGAAATATACCATTAATGGCATCAAATGGTCGCGTGCTTAGCACTCAGTAGCGCCTTGTAATTACGGTTGCAGTTGAAAATTACGGTATTTTTACAAGCTCCCTGCTCCGATGGCGTGACTGCTTGCACCGGAGAGTCTTTAAAGTCTTTCACGTTACGAGTCACAATGAATTGACCGCTTGATGTCCCGATAGAAATCCCAAAAGGTGCGGCATCTTCGCGGGGCTCGGCCATTGAAGCGAGCGACTCGGCAATAAAGCTGACCGGCATATCCGGGTTATCTAAAGCCGCACGGCCCACCCTTGGCCAGCGATGGTTCGATGCTCAGTAAGGCTGCCGACTACTTCGGAACCTGCTGGCCAAGCTGTGTGGCAAGGCCAATCAGGTTGGTGCAGCGCGCGCCACTTCGGCAATAGGCAAGAATGGGGGTGGGCAGACTGTTGATTAAAGCCCCCATTTGCAGCGCCTGCTCTGGGGTGTGGCCTGTGGAGGTAACTGGATGGTAGGCGAAGGCCAGGCCCATGGCCTTTGCCGCATCACTGACTTCAGACTGGCTTGGCTGCATTGGGCCCTCTTCACCGTCCGGGCGATTACAGATCACCGACTTGAACCCGGCCTCTTGGGCGGCGGGAATATCCGATGCGGAGATCTGGGGACATACCGCGATTTTGGGCGTGAGCCACCGAACCTCAAGTGTCATAGCTGTGAACCTCCCTTACTGAGTATTTATCTACCACTTTATGTTGCGCTTCACGAGACCGATGATACTTTGGCGCGTGTCTTTGCGGCCTCTGGCCGGGCCCCTGGCTGCCGGGGTGCGGGGCAGAACAGGGCGTAAAGGGTCATCAGCAAAGCCTCAACCTGTTGGTTGCACAGGCGGTAATAGATCTGTTTTCCATCGCGGCGCGTTTCAACCACCTGCTCATTCCGTAAGACTCCCAGCTGCTGCGATAGGGTTGGCTGCCGGATACCCGTGAGGTCTTCCAGCGCGCTCACGTTCTGCTCGCCCTGGGTGAGCTGGCACAAGAGCATAAGCCGGTCTTCGTTGGCCAGGAGCCGCAGCAGCCCTGAGGCCTGGGCGGCGGCAGACCGCAGATCGGTAAGGTTTGCAGAGGAAGACGCATCGGACATGCGGTTATTATATAAAAAAATAAACTATCTTGGGTGTCCCGCAAGGGCCCCGGCCGTGAGGCCACGAAACTGCGGAAACATTTCATCAATAACCGCATTGGCCCGTTCGAGCATGAAACAGCGAAAGGCCTCTGCTGCCAGCGACAGGGTGCGGTTACTCAGGTTAACCACATGCCAGAGACGCATGACTGGCGTTTTTTCCACCCGCAGTACCTTGAGCACGCCATGGTGACTTTCAAGGCCGATGGTGTGTAGCGATACAAAAGAGATTCCCAGGCCCGCCATAACCGCCTGCTTAATCGTCTCGTTGCTCGACATCTCCAGGGTGGAGAAGGGCCGAAACCGGTGGTCTTCAAAGAAAGACTCCATGACCGCACGGGTTCCAGAGCCTTCCTCACGTACGAGTATCTCCCGCTGATCGAGCTGCTTCACCCCAATTCGCGGTTCCTGCACCAGGGGATGGTCGGGGGCGGCAATAAAGGCATGGGGGTGCGGTGCGAACACCTCGGCGCGGGTATCAAGGTCTTTGGGGGGCCGGCCCATGATGGTCAGGTCAATGTCGCCGTCGCGAAGCAGGGCGCCCAATTGATCCCGGTTGCGCACCTGGATCACGACCTGGATTCCCGGGTGTTCACGGCGAAAGACAGCAAGAAGACGGGGCACCAGATACTTTGCGGTACTGACCAGTCCAATGGTGAGCTGGCCGGTCTCCACGCCTTTGAGCTTACGCATCATGTCTTCTGCCTCACGCAGGGAGGCCAACACCCGCCGCGCATAGACCAGGAAGTATTCGCCGGCACTTGTGAGCGACACGCCCCGGCCCTTTTTGGCAAAGAGCGTTATCCCGAGGTCTTCTTCCAGGTCGCGCATCTGCATGGACACGACCGGTGCTGTGAGGTGCATCTCATCGGCGGCCTTGGCAAAACTCGACTGTCGTGCCGCTGACACGAAGATACGCAACTGTCGTAGCGATAGGTTCCGCATGGGTCTCCTCCCATACCAGTGGTGGCTGGCGCTGTGATAAGCGCTACTTATTGTTTTGTAATTGATTTAATGTTGGTTACCCTTGCTCATATTGTCTTCATAGACTAATGACTGGTGGGTTAAACGGGTTCAACAGGGGAGACAAGACCAATGCATGCCCCTCAAGACGCAAGGATTACCGATATCAAGGAAGGTTACAAGTGTCTCGAGTCGCAGTTGAGGGCAGTTTGAGACCTATGGAGCCTCGGGAACTGATTATCTTTTGGGAGAGTTGTTATGCACCTAGGACGCACCACCCTGTCGCAGTTTTTGATCCAGCAGCTCAAGGGCAGTGACCAGCAGGCTGCACTTGCTGACCTGTTGGTCGATATTGCGGCGGCAGTCAAGGCGATTTCAAGCATGACCGCCAAGGGCGCGCTTGCCGGCGTCTTGGGTAGCCTCGAATCCCAGAATGTGCAGGGCGAGACGCAAAAAAAGCTTGATCTGCTCTCCGATAAGGCCTTTATCAATACCTTTCATCTGGGCGGGCTGGTTGCGGGGATGGCCTCCGAGGAAAATGAACATCCCATTGTCTTTGATGACCTGGAAGCTCCCGGCGCTTTTTTGGCGGTGTTTGATCCACTGGACGGTTCATCGAATATTGACGTGAATGTCTCGGTGGGGTCTATCTTTTCTATTCTAAAAGCACCTGAGGGCAGGCTCCCCGGGCTAGCCGATTTTCTGCGGCCGGGTAAAGAGCAGATCGCGGCTGGTTATGCGGTCTATGGTCCCTCAACCATGCTGGTGTTGACCGTGGGCCAGGGCACCCATGGCTTTACGCTCGACCGTGAGATGGGCAACTTTATTCTCACCCACCCCAACATTCAGATTCCGGCCCAGACCAGTGAGTTTGCCATTAACACCAGCAATGAGCGGTTCTGGGAGCTGCCGGTGCTGCGGTATATCGAGGAGTGCAAGGCGGGTAAGACCGGGCCTCGGGGGCGAGACTTCAATATGCGCTGGATAGCAAGCATGGTGGCCGATGTGCATCGCATTCTGATGCGTGGCGGGGTGTTCATGTATCCCAGAGACACGAAAGATCCCTCTAAGCCCGGGCGGCTGCGCCTGATGTATGAGGCCAACCCCATGTCTCTGGTGGTGGAACAGGCCGGGGGCAAGGCATCTACCGGCCATGGGCGGATCTTAGAGGTTCAGCCAGATCAGATTCACCAGCGCGTACCTGTGATTCTGGGCTCCTCTGAAGAGGTGGACCGTATCGCGGGTTACCATGAGGCCGGTTAGAAATGGCAGTGCATGTCTGCGAAGCAGCTCATAGTGGCAGGCACGCGGATGCAGCAGGATTTCGCGGGGCTTACATGGTTACAGAGGCGCATCTTGGTGTACGAGTCGCCTTCGGGCCCGACGAACTCCCAGAAGTAGCAGGCCCCCGATAAGAGGCACCGCTGCTGCGGTAATAAGGTCTACGGGTAGATTGAGGCCCAGAGAGTTTGCCCCCTTGGCAAGGTAGTTCACCAGCCCTACCCCGTAATAGGTGAGTACTACCAGTGAGAGCCCCTCGACGGTCTGTTGCAGCTTGAGCTGCAGCTGCGCCCGACGGTTCATGCTGGCCAGTAGCGCCTGGTTCTGCCGCTCGTTCATAAACTCAATACCGGTGCGCAGAATCTGGGTGGTGCGCGTGACCCGGTCGGAGAGTTCGCGCAGTCGGCGCTGTGTCCAGCGGCAGGTGCGCATCGCAGGCTCAAACCGGCGGTCCATAAACTCCGAAAGGTTCTGCACGCCCGGCAGGGGTGTCTCCTTGAGTTCGCTGATCGCCCGACGTACCAGCTCAACATAGGCCTCGCTGGCCGTAAACCGCAGGCCATGGGCAGAGATCCATTCCTCTACGCGGGCCGCGAGCACCGATACGCCTTTTAACAGCCCCTCGTGGTCTGGGTAGCCGGCAGGCTGTGTCTTGGCGTCTTCTTGTGTACCTACGGCCTGCAGTGCGGAAACGGGGGCTGACTCTGCCAGGGCGATCTTGCTCGAGAGTCCGGCCAGCTCCTCTTCGGCGCGTCGCAAGGGCTCTGAAAGACTTTTGGCCCGCGGCAGTGCAAGCATGGCCATCATGCGATAGGTATCGATATCGATGAGCCGCTGGACCACCCGTCCGGCCTGCCGCGAGCCCATACCCTGGTGGTTGACAAGTATGCGGATCAATCCCATGGCGTCGAGCTGGAAGTCGGTCCAGACCTGGGCCTTGCCCAAGGCAAGAATAGACGCGCCCACCAGCGTGTTTCCGGAGAACAGCGGGGCAAAAATTGCTGCGTCTTCCTCGGGGTCGGATCGACGAACGGCGATATCGAGGGCGGAGATACGCTCACCAAAGTCGGCCCCGGGCATTGCAAGCCCAAGGTCCATGAGCCGAGATCGTAGCCGATTGAGCATGGCCTGACGCGAACTTGTCCAGTCGTCGTCGATATTCGGTGTGCCCTGCTCATAAATGGTGAGGGAGGAAAACTCCCCATGCAGTTCCCACTTCAGAAGCATTCTCTGCGGCTCAGGCAGAAGCTCAAGAATACGAAAGTTCTGGCCATGCACCGGATGGGTCTCTGTCTCTAAGGCCTTGGTGAGAGACTCAATAAAGGCTTTTTGATTCGACCTGTGGCTGGGCTCGGTGAGAAGGAAGGCCTGGTTGCAGACCCGTTCCTCTGGCCACAGGGCAATGGGCGGACGGGCATGTACTTCTTCGTGCAGTATCTGACGCTGGGTATGTTCGTGAGACGAGGGCAGTGGGTTCATGCGGTTTGGTTCCAGTAGCGATTGGCACGCACAATCTGGTCATCAAGATAGGCGCCATAGAAGTCTCTAGAACTGTATCCCACCAAGGGCGGAAATAGTGGCTCGGCGTCTTTACCGACCATTGCAACGGTGGGTGCGACTCGGTAGCCGTGGTTTTCAGCCCAACGGGCAGGCGTAAACCGCAGGTCCGCGGGTGATGGCCCAGGTGATGTTTTAGGCGATGGCCCAGACCGTTCTGTGCTACCCGCCTCGGGTCGTGTGTTGGGCTGCAAAATGAGGACGGTCTGGCTATCGGCGATATCAAAGACAACGACATCGAGGGCGGGGCCTGAGCGGCTGCGGATGCGGGGGATCAACTGCTCCTCGACAACCAGGCCGCACCAGGGACAGTGCGCGGCAGTCACCATGATCGCGACCGCGCGGTTTTTCTCCTTCTGGGCCCGGGAGACCGCCGCCTTGAGATCTCGGGCGGGCAACAAAGGAGGCGGAGGGGGATGCGGGGTCATCTTAGGGGCTCTGCGGGGGGTAAGAGAACAGACCACAATTCGCCAATGTGCCGATTGTGCGCCGCGTCAACTCTTGTTCTTGACTATATGCTTGTAAAAGAATATTTTCCACTTCCATGACACATTCTGTTCTTCCGACAGCGCCAAAAGAAGCCAAAAATGTAGACTTCGTCAAAGGACTGTCGCACGACACCGCCGAGCTCGATTTTATTTTTGAGCGGGCTGCCCAGTATTTTGCGCTCCTTTCGGAGCCTGCGCGCCTAAGGATCATTCAGGCTGTCTGTACCGAAGAGCGATCCGTGCAAGAGGTGGTGGAAACCACGGGGCTTCCGCAGCCCAATGCCTCGCGTCACCTCACCATGCTCTATCGCGCGGGGGTCTTAAGTCGCCGTCGTCGAGGCACCTTCGTCTATTACAAGGTGACTGATGCGCTGCTGATCGATCTCTGCCGGTCGGTCTGCGTGCGGCTTGCGGGGGCGATGGAGTAACTGTCTTATTGAAGTGGCGATAAACAGGGGGGGTTTTCTACAGAGATGGCGGTGCACCTGGTCGAGGCAGGTGATGGTTTGAGGTTTGGTTAGTGTAGTAGTGCATCAAATGAAGAAAAAGGTTTTTGGGGAGAAGCATGTGACAACACTCAGTACGCGGCTCGGGCGCCTGATGAAGGCACCCGAAAATTTCTTATCACAAGAAGACGCTAAAGAACCAACCCAGATGCGTCGGAAGTTCCTGGCGGCCTCTGCGGCAACAGCCGCAGGCGCTGGCCTAAGCCTGGCGGGTGCCGCGCGCGCGGCCTCTAATCCGGTATCGGGTGCCGGAGATCCCAATATTCTGCAGCTACCCCCGCACTCGGTCGGGCTTGGCATGCCGGTGGCGGCCAACGGCTACGGCATGCCTTCTCAGTTTGAGCAGGGCCTGCAGCGCCGTGAGAGTCCAGGGCTTACTCGGGTGTCAGCGGCCTCCGTGGCCTTCACCCCTTTGCAGGGAACCTTCGGAATCATTACCCCCAGCGGTCTGCACTTTGAGCGTCATCACCAAGGATGGTGGGACATCGACCCCTCAAAGCATCGGCTAATGATCAACGGCATGGTCAAGACCGCCAAGGTCTACACCATGGACGACCTGATGCGTCTGCCTTCGGTCTCGCGTATTCACTTTATTGAATGTGGTGCCAATACCGCCATGGAGTGGGGCAACGTTGCGGTGCCTACGGTGCAGTACACCCACGGCATGGTGTCTTGCTCGGAGTTCACCGGGGTGCCGCTCTCAGTGCTGCTCGACGATGCCGGTTACGACAAGAAAAACGGAAAGTACATTCTGGCTGAAGGCGCAGACGGATCAGGCATGACCCGTACGATTGCGATCGACCGCGCGCGCGACGACGTTATTGTGGCCTATGGCATGAACGGGGAGATGCTACGCCCCGAAAATGGCTATCCCCTGCGTCTGGTGGTGCCTGGCATTCAGGGTGTCTCGTGGGTCAAGTGGCTACGCCGTATCGAGGTGGGCGATCAGAAGTGGGCCACCAAAGACGAGGCAATCCATTATGTTGACCTCATGCCCGATGGTATGCACCGTCAGTACAGTGGCATGCAGGAGGCCAAGTCGGTCATCACCTCGCCCTCGGGGGGACAAATCCTTCTCGACAAAGGCTTCTACAACATTACGGGCCTTGCCTGGTCAGGCCGTGGCAAGATCAAGCGGGTGGATGTCTCTACCGACGGTGGTATTAACTGGCGAACCGCGCGGCTTGAGACGCCGGTGCTTACCAAGGCCTTTACCCGTTTCAATATCGACTGGTCCTGGAATGGCAAACCCGCGATTCTGCAGTCGCGGTGCATTGATGACACCAATTACGTGCAGCCTACAGTCCATCAGTTACGCGCAGTACGTGGCACACGTTCGATTTATCACAACAACATGATTCAGTCTTGGCGTATTGCCGAGTCAGGGGAGGTGGGTAATGTCCAGGTTGGCTAAGATAATGTATTCGCAGACATGGCTCCGTGCCGGGCTGGGGGTAGTGTTATCGGTATCGCTGCTTGGCTCCGCGGCGGCCGCAGGCAAGTTTGAGGGGGTCGGTCGGGCGGCAACCCCCGCCGAGGTAAAAGCCTGGGACATCGATGTCCGTCCCGACTTTAAGGGTCTGCCCCCGGGTTCGGGCTCGGTAGCCAAAGGGCAGGATGTCTGGGAGGCGCAGTGCGCCTCCTGCCATGGTGTCTTTGGGGAGAGCACCGATGTCTTCACCCCCATTGCCGGGGGCACAACCAAAGAAGATATCAAGACCGGCCGTGTGGCAAATCTGGCCCGCGAAGACTTTCCCCAGCGCACCACACTCATGAGGGTGGCCACGGTCTCCACACTCTGGGATTACATCAACCGGGCCATGCCTTGGACAACGCCGAAAACGCTTTCGGTCGACGAGGTCTATGCCGTTGTGGCATTCATGTTGAATCTGGGTGAGATTGTTCCCGAAGACTTTGTGCTGTCTGACAAAAACATTGCGGAGGTGCAAAAGAAGATGCCCAACCGCAATGGCATGACGACAGACCATGGGCTATGGGACCTTAAGGGAAAGCCTGATGTAAAGAATGTTGCCTGCATGAAAGACTGTAAAAAAGAAGTTCGTGTGACGTCGTTTCTGCCGGGGTCTGCGGTCGACAGTCATGGCAACCTGATCGAGCAGAACCGCCCGATCGGCCCCACACGTGGTCTTGATACCAGCAAGCCTCGTTAGTTTTTTATATTTTTGAAAGGAGTAACTCCATGAGTATGAATCGACGTGATGTACTAAAGGTAAGCGGCGGTGCTGCGGTCTATTCCGCGCTGGCCTCCATGGGTTTCTTTGCGGCGAATCCCGCCATGGCCGCCTGGAAAAAAGAATGGTTTGAAGCCAAGAGCATTGCCGACACGCTCAAGGCCATGGGGGTTGCATCCCCTGCAGAGAGCGCAGAGCTGGCGATCACCTCGCCAGATATCGCTGAAAACGGTGCGGTCGTGCCGGTTGGGGTCGCTAGCAAGCTTCCCAAGACCGAGATGATTGCTGTCATGGTCGAGAAAAATCCCAACATGATGGCTGGCATCTATGAGTTCACCCCTGCCGCCGATCCCGATGTCTCGATGCGGGTAAAAATGGGCCAGAGCTCCGATGTCTTTGCCGTGGTCAAGGCCGATGGCAAGTTCTACATGACCAAGAAAGAAATCAAGGTAACCCTTGGTGGTTGCGGCGGCTAATGCCCCGCATGCCTTCAGAGTGATTTCGAGACAACGAAAGGAAATTTACGATGACAAGTCCAATGCGTATTCGTGCCCGTATGGCGGGCGATGTTGCTGATGTGCGGGTTCTTATGGCCCACGAAATGGAAACCGGAACCCGTAAAGGGTCTGATGGAAAGATTGTGCCTGCCTGGTTTATCCAAGAGGTGGTTGGCAGCCATAACGGCAAACCAGTAATGACGGCCCAGTGGGGTCCCGCCATTTCCAAAAACCCCTACCTGCAGTTCAAGATCAAGGGGGCAAAGGCGGGCGATAAGGTAACGGTGACCTGGAAAGACAATAAGGGTGAAAGCCGTACCGATGAAGCTGCTATTGCGTAACCGGCTTTTGCGATAAGGCCCACCCCTCCTTGCCCTTGCAAGGAGGGGTGGTGCTGTAGAGAAGATTGTCCTGCGTGTGGTTGTTGCGTGGGTGAGCATCGAAACGACGGGAGACACATAATGATCAAGAAATCGTGGGCAACATGGGTAGTGGGGCTTGGACTCGGCGCCCTGGCCTCAACGGGTGCCATGGCACTCGAGCAAAAGTCAGAGACCGAAAAGGGCATTGACCGGTACCGCGAGCTTCTGCAAGACGGCAATCCTGCAGAACTCTGGGAGATGCAGGGCGAAGAGCTCTGGAAGAAAAAAGCGGGCCCCAAGAATGTATCGCTTGAGCAGTGCGACCTGGGTCTTGGGCCTGGTGTTATCAAAGGCGCTTATGTCAGCCTTCCGCGCTATTTCGCCGATGCCGGTCGGGTCATGGACCTTGAGGTGCGGCTTGCCTGGTGTATGGAGAAGCTTCAGGGTATTACGCCAAAGGTGGCCCAGTATGACCGTGGTGACCATAAAAACATTGTTGCACTGGTCACTTACATTGCTACCGCCTCTAAAGGATTGCCGGTGAATGTGCCCCAGAGTCATCCTGAAGAAAAGAAGATGTATCAACTGGGAAAGCGGGCGTTTTTCCATCGCACAGGGCCATACGACTTCTCCTGTGCCACCTGCCATTCTGCAGAGAATGTGCGCATTCGGCTGCAGGGACTGCCAGACCTCACCAAGAACCAGCCCGCCGGGCAGGCCTTTACCTCCTGGCCCGCCTATCGTGTAAGCAACTCGCAGTTGTGGCCCATGCAGAAGCGTCTTGAAGACTGCTTTCGGCAGATGCGCTATCCCGAGCTGCAGTTTGGCTCTGATGCCTCAGTGGCCTTGTCGGTCTATATGGGTGTAAACGGCAAGGGCGTGCCTTCTCTGGCGCCCACGATTAAGCGCTAACCGCAAAGGACAATAATCATGATGAGAAATCAATTTTTCCTGGCGCTGGGCGGCGCTTCGGCGGTTGCCCTGGTTGCAGCGGGCTGTGTCGCTATACCTAGTAGTGCCGAGCTCGACAAGGTTGCGGCTGACATGATGGTGGCGTCTTTTAAGGCCAAGGGCCAGGCGGGCATGGACCGTATGGGGCAAGACGCGGTCAACGCTGCCTGTAGCGCGGCCGATGTTGCCGGCAAAGACCTTGACTCTGAGCTCAGAAAAAAGGTAGAGGCCCAGAACATGGCCATGATCAAGTGGCCAGCCGATGGTAAGTATTTTGGCGACTGGAAGCGCGGAGAGTCGATAGCCCAGAGTGGCCGTGGCATGACCTACAGCGATCAGGCAGGCGCGAGCAACGGGGGCAACTGCTACAACTGTCACCAGATCTCTAAAGAGGAGCTGTCTTATGGCACGCTTGGCCCCAGCCTTTATAACTACGGCAAGCTGCGTGGCAACTCAGAGGCAGTGTTGAAGTACACCTGGGGCAAGCTCTATAACGCCAAGGCCTATAACGCCTGTACCAATATGCCCCGGTTTGGTCCCACTAATGTCCTTACTGAGGCTCAGATGAAGGACCTCATGGCCTTACTGCTCGATCCCAACTCCCCTATTAATAAATAACAAGGGGCGTTTCGGCAGTACAAGGGTTTGTGAAGGTGGAAGAGGCGCTCTTGGTGGCTAGGCACCAAGAGCGCTATTTACTTCAGGCCAGCGCAGCTCATCCTGGTCTGAGATCTGCAACATTTGTTTAGGGTAACCAAATGAGTCTGAATCGACGCGAGTTTCTCGGGGTAATGGCGGCTGCCTCTGCCAGTGGTATGTTTACTACTTGGCAGGATGCCAACGCGCAGGCAAAAAAAGGCGCAGACCTGTATGCCATCCCCAAGTTTGGCAACGTTAGCTTTCTGCACTTTACCGACTGCCATGCCCAGTTGCTGCCGGTGTATTTTCGTGAGCCTAATGTCAATCTGGGCCTGGGCGAGATGCTGGGTCGGCCGCCGCATTTTGTGGGCCAGTCGCTGCTGAAGCATTTTGGTATTGCCGCCAACACGGCTCTGTCGCATGCCTTTACCTATCTCGACTTTGAGAAGGCCGCGCGCACCTATGGCAAGGTGGGCGGTTTTGCGCATATGGCAAGCCTGGTAAAAATGATGAAGGCTTCGCGCCCCTACGCCTTTCTGCTCGATGGCGGCGATACCTGGCAGGGCTCTGCCACCGCGCTGTGGACTAAGGGTCAGGACATGGTCGATGCCACCAAGCTCTTGGGTGTCGACATGATGAGTCCGCACTGGGAGTTCACCTACGGGGCCGACCGGGTCATGGAGATTGTTGAGAAGGAACTCGCCGGAAAGATTGAGTTTCTTGCCCAGAATGTGAAGACCAATGACTTTGGTGATCCCGTATTCAAGCCCTATGTGATTCGTCAGCAAAATGGTATTCCTGTGGCTGTCATTGGCCAGGCGTTTCCGTACACGCCCATTGCCAACCCACGGCACTTTGTTCCCGACTGGACCTTTGGTATTCAAGACGACAATATGCAAAAGATGGTCGATGAGTGCCGTGCCAAGGGCGCTCAGGTGGTGGTGGTGATATCCCACAACGGTATGGACGTTGACCTGAAGATGGCCTCGCGTGTGCGGGGCATTGATGCCATTTTGGGGGGCCACACCCACGATGGCGTTCCCCAGCCTGTTAAGGTGAAGAATGCCGGGGGGGTTACGCTTGTTACCAATGCCGGGTCGAACACCAAGTTTCTCGGGGTACTCGATTTTGAGGTGAAGAGCGGCAAGGTAGCTGACTTCCGCTATAAGCTTCTACCGGTCTTTGCCAATATGCTGCCGGTCGACAAAGAAATGCAGGCCTTTATCGACAAGGTACGCGCACCCTATAAGGCAAAGCTCGAAGAGGTCTTGGCTGTGACCGAGGGCACGCTCTATCGGCGCGGCAACTTCAACGGCAGCTTTGACCAGCTTCTGGTCGATGCCATGATCGATGTGAAGGGGGCGGACATTGCCTTCTCGCCTGGTTTTCGCTGGGGAACTTCGTTATTGCCAGGTCAGAGCATTACGCGTGAGCATGTCATGGACCAGACCGCAACCACCTATTCGTTTAGCACACTCACCGAGATGTCTGGCGAGATGATTAAAACTATTTTGGAAGACGTCTGTGACAACCTGTTTAACCCCGATCCCTATTACCAGCAGGGTGGTGACATGGTACGTGTGGGCGGGCTCGAATATGCCTGTGCGCCACTGGAAAAAATGGGCAACCGCATTCAAGAAATGCGGCTCAAAGGCAAGCCAATTGAGGCCAACAAGAACTACAAGGTGGCTGGCTGGGCACCGGTGGCCGAAGGCGCCTCGGGCGAGCCGATCTGGAATGTGGTTGAGACCTGGTTGAAAGACAAAAAGACCGTACCTGCGCTCAAAATTAATACGCCGCGGCTCATCGGCATGAAGGGTAATCCCGGCATTTCTTTGTAACGGTGTTACCGTAGCCTGATGTGTGAACAGGAGGTACAAGCCATGGGCATGGGACGTTGGTGGGTGTGCAGTGGCTCCGGTAAAAGAGACTTTGGTAGCACCTTGTTTTCGGGGGCCTGCTTGTCGGCGGCCTTTCTCCTTATGGGCTTGATGGCAGAGCCTGCCCAAGCTGCTCCATTTGCCAAGGGAACTCTGGCGACGGGCAAGGCGCTCCATGACAAGAGCTGTGCGTCTTGCCATAACTCGATGATGCCCGATGGCAAGGGTTCTGAGATTTATTCAGAAGACTTTCGTAAGATGCAAAACCTCGCCCAGGTTAAAACCATGATCGAGGTCTGCGCAAGCCGTAGTCGTGCGGGATGGTTCGAAGAAGAAATCGAGCATGCTGGGCGGTATCTCAACGACACCTACTACAAGTACACCAAGTAAGCTCGGATTAGACAAACCAACCTCGGGCGGCTTCTCTGCTTCTGGGCCCCCTAGCGTGGGCCCCTATTTCTTTGCTAAGACAATCGAGCCTTTAAACCGTCCGGCAAAAATAAGGTTCATCTGCGCGCCGCTTGCTGACTCGATAACGATTACCCCGGGTTGCGGCAAGGGATCTGTCTCTTTGATCTGCAGCAGCCCTTCGGTCCAGTGGACGCGCAGATGCGCGGTCATGGGCAGGTAGCCATCGAGGTACCGCCGCATCAGCGGACCGGCCTGCAGTCGCCAGGATTTCTCGTCGATTGCATCTAAGGCCTGGGAGTCGAGGTCGATACAAATTGATGCCCCGCGCTGCACCTGGGTGAGCACCACCAGATGCCGATCGATCTCAACCTTTTCAATGCCCTCTGCCTTAACAACCTTCACGGAACGCAGACGGTCTTTGTTAAAGGCGATGACAACCTTGCGGATAGGGTCGAGCTGGTAGTGGCAGGTTGAGAGCTGCACCATGCCCGTAGCGAGGCTTTCGGGGCTGATGCGGACATGCGACTCATAGCGGTAGGTGTGGGGCTCAGGGTGGCTGGCCAGATACCGCAGCTCGCCTTCCTTTGCGATATCGGAAAACTCAAGGGCATAGGCGCTGCTCATTGCAATACCTGATAGCGGGCCTGGCAGAAGACTGGTTGCAGACCCGAGTATCAGTAAGGGCAATGGGAACAATAACGCCGCGAGGAGCAATCGTCTTAAGGAAGACAACAAGGTGAATTGGGCACATAGAGTGAAAGTGCAGGAGAAGAGCCTAGCCATAGACAGATTCTTTCTGCGTTAAGAGCGCAACGGCAACAAGGGTCCGAGCACCTTCCAGACGTTTTCGAGCATGATGGGCTGCGCCTGGGCATTAGGGTGAATCTGGTCAGCCTGAAAGAACGACAGGTCTTCGGCAAAGCCATCGATCAGCAGAGGCACCAAGGGTATTTTTTCTTGTTGTTGCAGGCGTCGATAGACCTGGTCGAACCTCGCCGTGAAGGCTGCGCCAAAGTTGGGCGGCATGGTGATGCCCACCAGAACCACCTGCGCCCCGGCAGACCGGCTGAGCCGAATCATTTCGCGCAGGTTCTGCTCGGCCTGCTGCAGAGAAAGACCGCGTAGACCGTCATTGGCCCCGAGCTGCAGGACAACCCAGCGGGGACGGGTCTGCGTCAACACCCGCTCAAAGCGCTGCAGACCGCCATGGGTGGTTTCTCCGGAGAGACTGCGGTTCTCAACCCGAATCGGGGAGCCCTGCTGGCTAAGCCGCTGCTGCAGTAACCAGGGCCAGCCTTGTTCGCGGCTCAGACCATAGGCCGCCGACAGGCTATCGCCATAGACCAGAATCGTTGGGGCGGCAGGCACCGCAGCCTGGGCAACGCCCTTAAGGGCTTTGGGGAATGGATAAGCGACAATAGCCGCAAGGCCCACAATGCCGCAGAAAAAAGAAACCCAACTCCGACCCAACCGCATACCAAGGAACCCTTTTTAGTGATTGAAATCCATGACCATGAATCTACAGCAGACGCACCCGTGGCGGCCAGCACGCCGGCAATCGAGGCGCGTGGCGTTACCAAGCAGGTGTCTGATGGCGACACGCCGCTCACTATTCTGCACGAGGTAAGCCTTACCGTTGCGCCGGGTACTTCGCTGGCGATTCTAGGTCCATCAGGATGCGGAAAGTCTACTCTCCTAGGCCTGCTCGCAGGGCTGGATACCCCAAGTGCGGGCGAGGTGATCTGGCAGGGCGAGGTCATCTCTTCGCTCTCAGAAGAAGACCGCGCGGCAAGGCGCAATGGCAGACTGGGATTTGTCTTTCAGTCGTTTCAGTTGTTGCCGCAGCTCACGGCGCTCGAGAATGTCATGCTGCCTCTGGAGCTCTCGGGCCATTCCGATTCCATGCCATTGGCCAAAGATATGCTTGCCCAGGTGGGGCTCTCGTCCCGGCTTGGGCATTTTCCCAAGACCCTCTCGGGCGGTGAGCAGCAACGGGTGGCCCTTGCGCGCGCCTTTGTCTTAAACCCACCGCTGCTCTTTGCCGATGAGCCCACAGGCAGTCTCGACGCTGTGAGTGGTGATAGGGTGATGAACCTCTTTTTTGAACTCCAGGCGCGGCACCAGACAACGGTGATCGTGGTTACCCACGATGCGGCCTTGGCTCAACGCTGTGCCAGTCGGGTACAGATGCAGGCAGGCCGGATCGTATAATCCGGGTCTATGTCAGAGCTGCTCTGCCTCCCGGGTGTTGAGGCGTTTTCAGGCTTTCGCAGGGCGCAGAAGCTCTCAGCCCTGCAGCGTGTCTCCGCACGCGTAAAGGATGTCTCTGCCTTCTGGGCCTACCTGATTTTGCGTGATGCGCGGCATTCCGCAGCCGCAGTGGTCGCCTCGGGCGGGGGGGCGCAGACTGAGACAAACATGACTGCCGATCCAGCCCTTTCAGAGCGGCAACGGCTGCAGCAGATGCTCGACCTCTCTGGGTTTGCGATTCCCCCCGTGCCACGAGATTCCACTCGGCTCTGGGTCTTTCCCCGTCGTGGTACCCGTTCGCCCTGGTCGTCTAAGGCTACCGAGATTCTGCATCAGTGTGGACTTGATACGGTGCTTCGGGTTGAGCGGGGTGTCTGTTTCGATCTGCGTGGGGTAAAGGCAGCAGACCCACAACTTATGACCCTGGCGGCAACGCTCTACGACCGCATGACTGAGTCGGTCTTTATCGGCGACCCGCCGGATGATTTCTTTGCCCCAGTGGCGGCGCAGCCTATACAACATGTTGCGCTGGGGGCGTCCTCTGACACCGCACGGGCGGCACTCACCGAGGCCAACCGCGCCCTGGGTCTGGCGTTGTCGGCAGACGAGGTCGACTACCTAGCCGATGCCTATCGGGCCCTTGGCTGCGACCCCTCTGATGTGGAGCTGATGATGTTTGCCCAGGCCAACTCGGAGCATTGTCGGCACAAGATATTCAACGCCAGCTTTACGATCGATGGCCAGCCGCAGGAGTTGTCCTTGTTTCGGATGATTCGGCATACCCATGCCGAGACACCAGACGGCACGGTGTCTGCCTATAGTGATAATGCAGCGATTTTGCAGGGCGTTCCGGCCTTGCGGCTGATACCAATTGCGGGCGCTGCCTCGGCCGCACCGCATACAGGTAGCAGCGCCCCTGGCTCGGCGGGTATGCCTGCGGGGCCCGCACCCTACTGCGAGCTGATCATGCAGCTGCACACGGTATTAAAGGCAGAGACCCATAACCATCCCACCGCCATTGCCCCGTTTCCAGGGGCCGCCACCGGTGCGGGCGGCGAGATTCGCGACGAAGGTGCCACGGGCCGCGGCGCCGAGCCCCGCGCGGGGCTCACGGGATTTGCGGTGTCAGCGATTGACTTCGATGGGGCAGCCCATGGACGGCTCGACGGACGATTCGACGGGCCTGCACGCATCGCCTCTGCGGTGCAGATCATGATCGATGGCCCGCTCGGCGGGGCGGCCTTTAATAACGAGTTTGGCAGGCCCAATCTTCTCGGCTACTTTCGTAGTTTTCTGCTCGACCACGAGGGGCGACGCTGGGGCTATCACAAGCCCATCATGCTGGCCGGTGGGGTAGGGGTGGTGCACGATGCCTTTTCTTTTAAGCAGGAACTGCCTGCAGGCGCGCTGCTTGTACAGCTTGGCGGGCCGGGTATGCGCATTGGGGTTGGAGGCGGTGCAGCCTCTTCGATGCAGACCGGTAGCAACAATGAGGTGCTTGACTTTAACTCGGTACAGCGCGGCAACCCGGAGATGCAGCGGCGGGCCCAGGAAGTAATCGATGCCTGCGTGGCCCTGGGGGCAGACAATCCCATTATCTCGATTCACGATGTGGGCGCAGGTGGCCTATCCAATGCCTTTCCCGAACTCGTTCATGGCGGGGGTCGGGGGGGCGACTTTGCCTTGTCTGCCGTGCCGGTGGACGAGCAGGGTCTTTCGCCCGCCGAGATCTGGTGCAACGAGTCGCAGGAGCGGTATGTTCTGGCCATTGCGCCGCAGGCGCGCGCGCGGTTTGCCGCTCTTGCCGCGCGGGAACGCTGCCCCTGGGCGGTGGTGGGCGTTGCTACCAGCGAAGACCGGCTGCGCCTGACGGCCGAGACTGGGCCCGCGCCGGTGGATATGCCGCTGTCGGTGCTGCTGGGCAAGCCGCCCAAGATGCATCGCAATGTAACCACCGTGCCTATGGCAGCCGCCGAACTCGACCTGACCGTGCTCACGCTCGAAGAGGTGGCCGAGGCAGTGCTCGCCCATCCCACCGTGGCGAGCAAAGAGTTTCTCATCACCATCGGTGACCGGACTGTGGGTGGGCTTACCGCCCGTGACCCGATGGTGGGCCCCTGGCAGACCCCCGTAGCCGATGTCGCGATCACCTTGTGGGACTACCGCGGCTATGGCGGGCAGGCCATGGCGCTGGGCGAACGCAGCCCCATCGCGGTGGTGAACGCCGCAGCCTCTGCCCGCATGGCCCTGGGCGAGGCGGTTACCAATTTATTGGCCGCACCGGTCGAAGACCTGCGGTCGGTAAAGCTCTGTGCCAACTGGATGGCCGCCTGCGGTGAGCCTGGGCAGGATGCCGCGCTTTATTCGGCAGTAAAGGCGCTTGCCCTGGAGGTCTGCCCGCAGCTTGGTCTGTCTATTCCCGTAGGAAAAGATTCGCTTAGCATGCGCACCCAATGGCAGTCTCCCGAGGGCCCGCAGGCTGTGGTCTCTCCGGTGTCGCTTAATCTCACCGCGGTGGCAGCGGTGGCCGATGCGCGCAGGGCGTTTCTGCCGGTTCTTGATACCACCCTGGCCGACTCGGTCTTGGTATTGATCGACCTTTCAGCAGGCAGGCAGCGTCTGGGGGGGTCGATTCTCGCCCAGACCCAGAACCAGTTTGGCGGGCTGCCCCCAGACCTCGATGACCCCATGCTGCTGCAGTCGCTTACGGCCGCTCTGACAGACCTGCGCAGCAAAGAGGGCCTGGTGCGGGCCTATCATGACCGTTCAGATGGGGGCCTGTGGGCCTGTGTCTGCGAGATGGCCTTTGCGGCGCGGTGTGGCGTAACGCTTAATATCGACCTTCTCACCATAGACCCCGTTGCCGCCGACTGGGGCGACTTTAAGATTCGCCCCGAGCAGGTGGCCGTGCAGCGCGATGAGATCACCATGAAGGCGCTGTTTAACGAAGAGCTGGGGGTGGTGCTGCAGATACCCAAGGCCCGCCGATCGGAGTGCATGGATATTCTGCGTGCCCATGGGCTTTACAAGAATAGCTTTGAGATCGGTGGGCTGAACCCGCGCGACACGATTGAGGTCTATCGCGATGCCAAGTGCATCTATGCCAAGCCTCGCCGTCATCTGCAGCGAGTCTGGTCAGAGGTGAGCAGGCGGTTTGCCGAGCGCCGTGACGAGCCCGCCTTGGCGCGTCAGGCCGTCGAGGCGATTGATACCACCGAGCAGGCAATACCTGTTGTTTTGTCCGAAGGGCTGATTGCCCGTCACCAGCAGCTCTCGGCGCCTGGGCTAATCACCGGCCTAGCGCCCAAGGTTGCTATTCTGCGGGAGCAAGGCGTGAATGGTCAGGTCGAGATGGCCGCGGCCTTTCAGCGAGCAGGCTTCGAGCCCTGGGATCTGCATATGTCTGACCTTGCCGAGGGCCGGATGTCACTTTCAGCCTTTCAAGGGTTTGCTGCCTGTGGCGGGTTTTCTTTTGGGGATGTGCTCGGGGCTGGCCAGGGCTGGGCAAAGTCGATCCTCTATAACGATGGCCTGCGCGAGCAGTTTGCCGCTTTTCTTGCCCGCCCCGACCGGTTTGCCCTCGGGGTCTGCAACGGCTGCCAGATGATGAGTGGCCTCAAGGAGATTATTCCAGGGGCCGATGCCTGGCCACGATTTGTGCGTAACCAGTCGGAGCAGTTTGAGGCGCGTTTGTCGGCGGTCACAGTGCTTGATTCTCCATCGCTCTTTTTTACAGGAATGGCCGGTGCCCGACTGCCCGTGGTGGTCTCGCATGGCGAGGGCCGCGCGGTCTGGGGTGACCCTGCATTGGGTAAGAACAATGCTGTTCCTGCGGGGTTACAGGCCTGCCTGCAGTACACCGATGCCAAGGGCGCGCCTGCTAGCCAGTATCCTGCCAACCCCAATGGCTCTGCCCAGGGACTCACTGGCTTTTGCAATGCCGATGGCCGAATCACGATCCTGATGCCGCACCCAGAACGGGTCTTTCGCAATGTGCAGCTCTCGTGGCTGCCAGAGCCCTTTCATGCGCTCGGCGATGACTCGCCGTGGATGCTCATGTTCCGAAACGCCTTCGACTGGGTGCGCCAAGCGTAGAAGATAGAGCCTAGCGCGTAGAGCCTCGTTCTTAGGGCCTGGGGCATAGAAGCCGTAATTTGTTTTCTTTGAATTTTTTCTGATCGGAATTTTTCTCGATGTTATCGACCGCCAATATCACCATGCAGTTTGGGGCCAAGCCTCTGTTTGAAAATGTCTCGGTAAAGTTTACCGACCGCAACCGTTATGGCCTGATTGGGGCCAATGGCTGCGGCAAGTCGACATTCATGAAGATTCTGGGCAGCGACCTTGAGCAGTCCAGTGGCGAGGTGATGAAAGAGCCTGGGGTGCGGCTCGGCAAGCTGCGCCAAGACCAGTTTGCCTACGAAGACGTGCGGGTTCTTGACGTGGTCATGATGGGCCATGAAGAGATGTGGGCCGCCATGACCGAGCGCGATGCGATCTATGCCAACCCCGATGCCACCGAAGACGACTACATGAAGGCTGCCGACCTTGAAGCCAAGTTTGCCGAGTACGACGGCTACACGGCCGAGGCCCGGGCGGGCGAACTGCTGCTTGGCGCGGGGATTCCGACCGAGCAGCACAATGGCCCCATGCGTGAGATTGCCCCAGGCTGGAAGCTGCGTGTGCTCCTGGCCCAGGCACTCTTTAGCAACCCCGATGTGCTCTTACTTGATGAGCCCACCAACAACCTCGACATCGACACCATTCGCTGGCTTGAAGACCTGCTAAACGACCGCGACTGCACCATGATCATTATTTCGCACGACCGGCATTTTTTGAACTCGGTCTGCACCCATATGGCAGACGTCGACTATGGCGAGATTCGTATCTACCCCGGTAACTACGACGACTACATGCTTGCCTCTACCGAGTCGCGCGCACGGCTCATGGCGGCCAATGCCAAGAGCAAGGAGCGTGTCACCGAGTTACAAGAGTTTGTGCGCCGTTTTGCAGCCAATAAGAGTAAGGCCAAGCAGGCCACCTCGCGTCGTCGGCTGATTGAAAAGATTCAGGCAGAGGCGGTGGAGGTACGGCCCTCCTCGCGCCAGAACCCCTTTATACGGTTTGAGCAGACCAAGCAGCTCTTTCGCCAGGCGGTACACCTGCAGAGCATCGTAAAAGAGTACGACGGCCAGAAGGTACTCGATAAGGTCTCTCTCATGGTCGAGGCCGGCGAGAAGATTGCCATTGTTGGGCCCAATGGGGCGGGTAAGTCGACTCTGGTGAAGGCCTTAGTGGGCGCCGAGAGGGGCGGCATTGACATTGATGCAGGCCTCGTAAAGTGGGCCGAGAACGCGCAGATTGGCTACATGGCCCAGGATGTCTACCCACAGTTTGAGCAGGAGACCACGCTCACCACCTGGCTGCGGGCCTATGCCCAAGAGGGTGATGATGACCAGGCGCTGCGATCGATTCTTGGGCGGCTGCTCTTCTCGGGTGATGAGGTGCATAAGCCGGTCAAGGTGCTCTCAGGGGGCGAGAAGCACCGTATGAGCTTTGGCCGCCTGATGCTCGAACGTGCCAATGTCTTGGTTTTAGACGAGCCCACCAACCACCTGGACATGGAGTCGATTGAGTCGTTGCAGTTGGCCCTCGAAAAGTATCCCGGCACGCTCTTCGTTGTGTCGCATGACCGCGAGTTTGTCAATGCGGTGGCCAACCGTATCTGGGCCATGCACGGCGATGGCAAGGTCACCGACTTTAAGGGCAGTTACGACGAGTATCTGGCAAGCCTAGGGGTAGAGGCCTAGGTTTCATTTCCGTTTACTGTGGAGACTTCCCATAAAACGTCGAGAGCTAGAGTCCTAGGTTCTGGGCCTCACGTGCGCGGTAGAGCATATCAAGGGTGATCTTTCGCACTTCGATTTTGCTTTGTTCAATATGGGCCGAGAGCAGCCGCTGCGACTCTTCGCTGCGCCGGGCTTCTAAGGCCTTCACGATCAGGCCATGCTCGGTATAGGTGGCATCGATGCGGTGCTCTTTGGTGAAGTCAAGACGCCGCACGATACGAATTTTCTCGGTGATCTCGCGGTGGGTCTTGACGATCTCGGAATTTCCTGCAAGGGCAATGAGTTCCTGGTGAAAAGACTCATCAAGCATGCCGACTTCTCGGGCATCTTTGATACGGTCGCCGGGCTTCACCCGCCAGATCTTTGAGAGCATCGCCAGGCCAGGGCGTGGGCCTTCCATGAGACAGATCACCCGAGCCGCAAAGCATTCCAGCAAGATACGAAAGTCGTACAGGGCGTCTAGGCGTTCGAACCGCAGGGGTGGAATCATCCATCCCACCTTGGGCTGTGCCTCAACAAAGCCTTCATGCTGCAGGCGCTGAAGGGCCTGACGCAGGGGCGTTCGGCTAAGCCCCAGTGCCTCTGCGAGTTCGGATTCTGAGAGCCGATCGCCTGGCATAAAACCAAAGTCGAAGATTCTCTCTTTGAGGCTGCGATAGGCCTGATCGGCCAGAGACTCGCCTGCCGGAGGAATGTGAAGAAGTTTGGGCATAGGCACTTCTTTAGATTGTAGAGCCGGATGCTACGAAAGACCGCCAGCCGCCGAAATGGGTGATTTCCAGAGCGTCGTCAAGCGCAACCGGCTCGCAGATAAATCCCTTCACCCAGCTGCCATCGCTGAGTTCGATATTGCCAAGTCCCAGGGGATGGGGAATCTGAGAGAGAAATGTGCCAACCGCGCCCAATGGAAAATCGTAGACCTCCACCGAAATCGCCGCACCACCCTGCGCAAGTCTTTTGAGACCTGGCTTGGGGGGTACTGATTGTCGAAGCGCATAAAGTGCATAATGCGCCGCCGTTTCGCATCGACTGCGTAGTCTGGCCCCTGCCTTCTCGACCTGCCAGTGCAGGGGCATACCTTTGAGGTGCGCGCCTACCATTGCGATCGGAATTGTCTCCGTGGGCGGACCCGAAGGAGCATTGACGCTCTCTGGCGCATCGACCACCGCGTCTTGAAGATGCCGGCCGACTGGGCACTGCGCGGCGCGCTGCCAGTCATGCCCAACGCCGAGCAAGGCATAGTCATGGCCCCCGGGGGCAACCAGAGTGATACCAAACGGGAGCCCCTGGGCAGTAAAAGAGGCAGGCAGAGCGATGGCGGACCATCCCAGCAGGTTCACAAAATTGGTGTAGGCACCGAGCGCGGAGTTGGCGGCGATGGGTTCTTCGCGCAGCCGCTTAAGGCTGGGGAGTTCTGGGGCGGTGGGAAGAAACAGCAGGTCGATATTAGAAAAAATCTGTGCGGCTAAGACCGCAAGCTCCCGCAGTCGGTACTCTGCCTCAAAGGCCTGCTGGGCGGAAAACTGGGCGCCTTTGCTCACGATGGC
The DNA here is from genome assembly GCA_016868305.1 of Betaproteobacteria bacterium. Classification (GTDB taxonomy): domain Bacteria; phylum Pseudomonadota; class Gammaproteobacteria; order Burkholderiales; family Burkholderiaceae_A; genus Hahnella. Next base: position 58,546 of record VGHK01000001.1, read on the forward strand.
CGAGACACTGGGATCCAGGTCAGGCCTTTTTTCCTCGAGAAGCGGTCTGATGACGCTGTAGCGTTCAGCCACCCATGGGCCGTCGTACAGAAGTGTGGCGGTTTCATGCAGCGGCGCCATGTCGATCGGGGTGACCTGCCAGCCCAGTGCCTCTGCCTTGGTAAGCGCCGCCGCGTAGGCCTGTTGGTAGTGATCGCTAGTAAGAATAGGTGCCATCGGCACCCCGATGCGTAGCCGCGTGGGCATGGCCAGCCGCGGGGCTGCCGGGGCTGCGTGGAACTGTGGCTCCTGCCTTCTGGTGGCCTCGGTTGTCTGGGCGGCCTGCAGCACCAATGCGGCGTCTTGCACGGTAAGGGTAAAAAAGGAGACAACATCCAGTGTCTTACATGCAGGAAGAACCCCCTGCGTGCTCACCAGTCCTGGTGTTGGTTTGGTACCTACAAGATTGCAGAACCCCGCGGGTATTCGCCCAGACCCCGCGGTATCGGTACCAAGCGCAAAAGACACAAGACCCCGCGAAACCAAGGCGGCAGACCCCGAGCTCGAGCCTCCGCTGATGTAGTCTGGGTCAAAGGGGTTGGGCACAGCCCCATAGGGAGACCGGGTTCCTACAAGGCCTGTGGCGAACTGATCGAGATTGGTCTTCGCAAGCAGAATGGCCCCTGCTGCCTGCAGCTGTGCAACAACCGTTGCGGTGTGCTGGGCAATGTAATGATACGAAGGGCAGGCCGCAGTGGTGGGCCAGCCATCAACATCGATGTTGTCTTTGATGGCAAAGGGAACCCCGTATAAGGGAAGGCTTTCGGCGCTCTGGCCTGAAAGCCGGTCGAGCTGCGCCTGCACCTGCCCCCAGTCTGGAATGAAAATAATCGCTGTATCGCCATCAGGGCCAACCCCTAAGGCACTGAGCCTCTCCCATCGCTCGCGGATATGCGCCTGAACGGAAAGACCGGTGGCATAGACAGACAAGAGATCGGTGATTGTGTGGAGGTTTTTCATTGTCTTGTGTCTTGCAGAAAACGGGGCGCGGCCGCAAGCAGGGTTTTGGTGTAGTCGTGCTGTGGGGTATGAAACACCTGGTGCGTGGGGCCGGACTCGACAATACGACCTGACTGCATCACGATGACACGGTCGCAGAGTAGGCGCACGACTTCCAGGTCGTGGCTGACAAACAGATAAGACATTCCGAGACGTGCCTTAAGGTCTGCAAGCAGGTTCAATACCACCGCCTGTACCGATACGTCGAGGGCCGCGGTGGGCTCATCCAGAATCAGCAGCTCTGGGCGGCTTGCCAGTGCCCGGGCGATGCCCACGCGTGCCTTCTGCCCGCCCGACAACTGGTGCGGAAGACGGCTCAGGAGTTCCGGCTCAAGCCCGACCTGCTCTGCGAGTTTTCGCACCTCCGCGCGAACCTGATTCCGCGATGAAAGGTTCAGCAAATGGATAAGGGGATCGGCAATAGACTGCTCAGCCGTAGCCCGGGGGTTCAGGCTCTCGGTAGGGTCTTGGAAGACCATCTGTATCTGTGCCCGCATCGGCGACTGAGTGAACTGGTCGCTGCGTATGAGGCTAATGTCTTTTCCCTTAAACCAGATGCTGCCATCGGTGGGCTCGAGCAGTCGGGCGATCATGGCCGAGGTGGTCGACTTGCCGCAGCCTGACTCGCCCACCAGCCCCACACTTTCGCCAGGAAATACCTGAAAGCCAATACGGTCTACGGCAAGAAAGGGGGCAGGCTGTCTGCGGTGCAGCCAGTCGCTAAGGCCCCGGGCCCTTGGAAACGCCTTAACCAGATCGACCACGTCGAGCAAGGGAACCGCCTTTTTTTCTGCACTGGATGCGTTAGGAGCCACCACGGGCCGTGACGCCCCGTCGTCGGGGAGCAGTTCGCGAAGGCTCTGGGCATGATGCGGCGTTGCCTTCACTAGCTTGCGTGTGTACGGATGCTGCGGCCGTAGAAAGATATCTTGGGCTTGGCCAGTTTCGACCACCAGGCCACGCTCCATCACGATAAGGGTGTCGCAGTACTCGCCGGCAAGACCAAGGTCATGGGTGATGAGAATAGAGGCCATGCCACTGTCCCGGGTGAGGTTGCGAATGAGGTCCATGACCGTTCGCTGGGTGGTGACATCCAGCCCGGTGGTGGGCTCATCAGCGATCAATATCTGAGGCTTACAGGCCAAGGCCATGGCAATCACAATTCGCTGGCACATCCCCCCAGAGAGTTCAAAGGGATAGGCGTGATATCGCTCCTCGGGGTTACGAATCTGCACGTGCCGCAGTGCCTCGATTGCCTTTTGTCGTGCCGATGTCCTTGTGGCCTGGGCATGCTCAATCAGTACATCAGAGATCTGCTGCCCCGCTGTGCGAATTGGATTTAGTGCGGCCCGCGGGTTCTGAAAGATCATCGAGATCTCTCGCCCGCGCAGCTCGTTCATGACGTCTTCTGGGGCCTGGTCCAGGCGTATGCCACCGAAGACCGCAGAGCCCGATGCGATGACGCCTGCCCGGTCGAGAATACGCATGATGGCGTAAGAAGTGACCGACTTTCCCGACCCTGATTCGCCTACGATGCCCAGGGTCTGTCCTTTGCGCAGCGAAAACGAGACGTCTCTAACGGCATCGACCGTGCCACGGCGGGTTCGAAACTGCACCGATAACTGCTGCACTGATAAAAGGGCGGGACCAGACATGGGATAGGGTTGTCGCGAAGGAACTTAGGTTCTTCGGGCGGGATCGACGAGGTCGCGCAGTCCGTCGCCCATGAGGTTGAAGGTAAAGACCGCGATCATGAGTGCCAGCCCCGGAAAGAGGGCGAGCCACCATTCCCCCGAGACGATATAGCTCGCCCCTTCGGCCACCATGATTCCCCACTCGGGCGTGGGCGGCCGAACGCCAAGCCCGATAAACGAAAGCCCTGCCGCATTGAGAATTGCCCACCCCATATTAAGTGAGATCTGCACCATCATCGGCGGCAGGATATTGGGCACCACCCGTGCAAACAGAATGCGGGCATCGTGATTGCCGGAAAGCTTGGCCGCCTGCACCCATCCGGCATTTCGACGTATCGCAACCTCAGCACGTGCTACTCGGGCATAGAAGGGGAGGTTAATGATTGCAGTGGCAATCACGATGTTTTCAATCGTGTTGCCCGAGGCAGCCACGATGCCCATGGCAAGTACAAAAAGCGGGAAGGCCATAATGGTATCCAGTAGCCGGCCAAGAATACGGTCGGTCCAGCCGCCCCAGAAACCCGAAACAGCGCCGAGGGCGGTTCCCACAAAAAACGACAAGGCGACCGCGCTAAATGAAATGAGCAGGTCAAGCCGCGTTGCCACCACGACCCGAGAAAAGACATCGCGGCCCACCTGATCCGTGCCGAACCAGTGCTGCAGGCTTGGTGGCTTGAGTGCGCCTGTGGGCGCGCTGGCCAAGGGGTCATAGGGCACCAGAGCGGGCCCAAAGATTGCGACCAGCAGCATGCACGCAAAGAGGCTAAAGGCCAGCAAGGTGACTGGATTGCTCACCAGCACATAGCGAAGATGCTGAAAAAAGCTAGCCATCAATCTTCAACCGAGGGTCAATCAGTGTGTAGGCAATATCAACGCAGAGGTTGAGCAACACAAACAAAACGGCCATGGCCAGCACAAAGCCCTGCACGGCGGCATAGTCGGAGGCAACCAATGCCTCAATGGCATAAGAGCCAATGCCGGGCCAGCTAAATACCTTTTCAACCAGGACATTGGCCCCCAGCGAAAACGAAAAGACCATGCCAAGCGTGGTGACCACCGGAAGCAGGGCATTGCGCAGGGCATAACTGAATAGAACTTTTGACGAACGTAGGCCGCAGGCCTTTGCGGTGCGGATGAAATCCGAGCCCAATGCCTGCAGCATTGAGGCCCGGGTCATACGCGCCAGCGGGGCCAAGGTAAAAAGCGCCAGGGTAATCGATGGCAGCGCAAGCTGCTTTAGGGCAGACCAGGCCGTCTGCCACTCACCCGACAAGGGCGCATCAATCAGATAAAAACCCGTTACCTGGGGAGGCGGCAAGGAAATGATATCGATTCGGCCCAAGGGCGTTGGCGCAATTCCTAACAGGTAATAAAACACATAGACCAAGACCAGGCCGGTGAAAAAGGTGGGAAGACTTACCCCTGCCGTAACAACAAATCGGCAGAGCTGGTCAATCCAGGTGTCTTGATTCAATGCAGCCAATACGCCTAATGGCACTGCGATCGAAACCGAAAGAAAAAGCGCGACCAGGGTAAGCTCAAGAGAAGCTGGCAGTCGCTGAGCCAGATCGGTAAGTACTGGCTGGCCTGTCGATAAAGACTGACCAAGGTTGCCACGCAGCAGGTCGGTAAGATAATCCAAAAACTGAACGGGCAGGGGCTGATCCAGGCCGAGTTGTGCTCGAACCTCTGCAATGGATTCGGTGGTGGCTGCCGGACCTGCAAAGAAAGCCGCCGGGTCTCCCGGCAGCGCCCGGGTCATGAGAAAGGTCACTACCAGAATCCCAAACAGGGTTGGCAGTGACTGACCCAGGCGACTGAGGACCACGATGAAGCGAGACATATCGAACCCGGCCGGCAATGGCTTAGAGCTTTAACGATCGGGCATCGACTTGGCGGTGATACCAGAAGGTGTAGCCCGTTAACTTTTGTGCCATCGCAGATTCCAGAGTGGGCTGCCATAGAGGAATTCGCGGCAGGTCTTCGAATGCTTTTTCAATCAGCTGGCGAATCTTGGGTGCATAGGCAGGGTCGCTGGGCTCCATGTGCAGGGTCTCGTTGACCAGTTGCCTAACGGTCTGGTCATCGTAGTTCGATGCATTAAAGAGGTTCTCTTTCAGGTAGGAGTAGTAGAAGTAGTAGCAGGGCGTGTTGAGCCAGCCACCAAAGTTTTCTAACAAGAAGGGAAACTTCTTCTCAACGAGTGCAAGCGTTCGCCAGTTTGCGCCGGGTACCTTATCGAGCGATACCTTGATGCCGATTTTCCCGAGGCTTTCTTGAATCAACAAGGCGGTGGGCTCTCCCCAGTCTGCCTCGCCAAGGTCAAACGACAATGGCACCTCAAAACCCTTGGGGAACTTACTTTTACTGAGTAAGGCCCTTGCCTGCTCCAGGTTCGTGCTATAGGGGAAGGGCTGCGGCCATGCAATGCTGGAAGGCTTTGCCGACTTCGCACCCCACATGGGCACGCCACGGCCAAATGCCGCCTGATCAAAAATCTGTTGATAGGGAATGGCAAAGGCCACTGCCTTGCGAACGTTCGAATCCTGAAAGGGCTCAAAGTTGTAGTTCAGGCAGGCCACATACAGGCAGTTGTCAATTGGCGAGCCCACCACCTTCACCTTTGCATTGCTCGCGAGCTCCTGGGCATCCTTGTTGGGAATCTGAAAGCTCAGCTGAACATCACCGCGTTCAATCAGCGCCCTACGTGTCGACTGCGAGGGTACCTCGCGAATGATGACGCGGCGAATCGCTGGCTTAGGCCCGCCCGCCCAGTCTTCGTTCCGAACATAGACAAGCTGCTGGCCCGCGTCCCAGCGTTCTACCTTGTAAGCACCACTGCCCTGGGGATTCGTGTGCAGGAACTCAGCAGCCCAGGGGTCAGCGGCAGTGGCCTTTGCCTTAGCCGCCTTGGAATTGATCACCACCGCGACAGGCACTGCTAGATTGGGCAGTGAGAGCTTGGAGGGCTGCTTCAAATTGACCTGAAAGGTTTTTGGATCGACGACTACGAACTGACCGGGATCCACGAAACCACCCGCGCCCATCTGAAACCTTGGAAAGCCGCCCAGCGCCAAAGCGCGATCAAAAGACCACTTCACATCCTCAGCGGTGACCGGGCTTCCATCCCAGAACTGGGCATTGGCCTTGATCTTGAAGGTGATGGTCTTGCGATCCGGGCTGATGGTCCAGCTCTCGGCAAGCTCCGGAACTACCTTGCTGTAATCAAACGATAAAGAACCATCTTTCAGGGTTCGGGTGCCAAAACTTACTAGACGGTCATAGACATTGACTGCGACCTGATAACTCGGGCGGTTCGTGCCGGTCCGGTGTATATCAAGGCTGTTGATCGTATTGCCAATCACCACAACCGCGGTGTCGCCGGTCTGTGCAAATGCGGTGGACTTCAGAAAGGGCAGCATGGCAGCGCCAAGCGCGGCGCCAGAGGTGGTTTTCAGTAGATCGCGGCGGTTCATTGTGGAGGCTCCTATAGACCCAAGGGGGTGGTGGCGGTGGGGCCGATAGGGAGTCCATAGGGCAGGAGGACACATGTCACCCGGTGGGCACCGCAAGCCTTATGAATACCTATCGGTATACAAGATGGTATGCAGCAAATGTGCCAATCTGCAGAATGGCGCGCAGATGCGGTTTACCACGATGGACGCCGGGGTCTTGCTAGGAAGCTGCCCTAAAATTGGGCAGGCTCTGCACCAGACTTGCTCTAAGGGGTTCGGTCCTGGTGCAGGTGATGGGCTAGGCTACTAACTATTTGGGCAACAGCCCCTGAAGTGTGACCGCGATGTTTTCTTAAAAAGCCGCTATACCCCCGTTGGACCGGGGATCGAATCCGCCTTCCAGAACACCATTGGCATAACGCCGGATCATTCCTGCATGGCCCACGGACTCATCCCAGGCGCCAATCCGCTCGACCCAGTGTCCCTTTTTGGTCAGTTCCGCAAACACGGCATCTGAAAAACGCGACTCAAGCTTTAGGCTGTCGCTGGCATTGCCCCAGGTGCGGCCCAGTAGCCAGCGTGGCTGTGAGATAGCCTCTTGGGGGTTCAGCCCAAACCAATGTACGCGGCTAAAAAGCGTAGCCTGTGTCTGCGGCTGGCCATCGCCGCCCATGCTGCCATAGACCATGGTGCTGCCATCAGCGAGTTCGGCAAGCCCGGCGTTTAAGGTGTGGAAGGGCCGCTTACCCGGCGCCAGGCAGTTGATCTGCTGCGGATTGAGGCTAAAGCTGCACCCCCGGTTCTGCCAGTTGACACCGGTGGTGGGCAGGACAATGCCAGAGCCAAACTCATGGTAGATGCTCTGAATAAAAGACACCGCAATGCCGTGCTGGTCGACCACACCCATCCACACCGTGTCACCCGGTTCGGTGGGCCGCCCCCAGGCGGCTGCGCGCGCGAGATCCACCTCGGATGCCAGGGCGTCAATGGCCTCGGGTGCGAGCAGGCTCTCGGGCGTGACGGTCATATGGCCAGGGTCGGTAAGGTGTTGGTTGCGTACCCGAAAGGCAAGCTTGGTGGCCTCCACCTGCAGGTGAATAAACCCGGCTGACTCGGGCCCATCAAGCGCATGGGGATGCTGCGCAACCACCCGGTTCATGATGGCCAGAATAAGCAGCGACACCAGCCCCTGCGAAGGCGGGCGCATATTGCGTAGCGCAGCGTTTTTTACTGCGTAGTGCAGCGGGTCTACCAGTCGGGCAGAAAATTGCTGAAAGTCGGCTAGCGTAAGCGGGCTGCCCAGGGCCTGCAGGTCGTGGGCGTTGTCGCGCGCGATCTGCCCGCGGTAGAAGTCATCGAGCCCTGCGCGTACTAGGCGTTTAAAGGTGGCAGCAAGCCGTGGCTGTTTAAAGACTGTGCCCTGCGAGGGCGGCTTATGGTCTATGAGAAACGTGTCGGCAAACCCAGGAATGTCTTTGAGCTCCTCGTATTTGGCTGCCGTGTTGCTGGCCTGGCTCTGGCTAACCGGCATACCGTTTTCCGCCAGCCAGATGGTATCGGCTAAAAGTCGGCTTAAGGGCAGTCGCCCCCCGATTTTTCGAGAGACTTCGAGGGCCTTGGCCCATCCGCCCACGGTGCCTGCCACAGTAAGCGCCGCATCTTTTCCGCGAAAGGGAATGGCATCGGTAATGCCACGTTGGTCGCGATAGTGATCAATGCTGGCAGCGGCCGCACTCGGCCCACTGGCATCGATACCACCAGGTACGCCATGAGGCCCGCGCATCACCCAAAAGGCATCGCCCCCAATCGCGTTCATATGGGGGTAGACCACGGCAATGGTCGCAGCAGCGGACACCATGGCTTCAAGTGCGTTGCCCCCTTCACGCAGCACCGCGACTGCGGATTCCGACGCCAGGCTGTGCGGGGCAACCGCCATGCCCCGCCTGCCGATCGTCGCGTGGTTCACGGGCGTACGACTTCCGCCTGCGCAAGCATTGCGTCGAGTAGTACCTGGGCGCCCGCAGCAATATGCGCTGGCTCGGCGTCCTCGATCTCATTGTGTGAGATGCCGTCTTTGCAGGGAATAAAGATCATCGCCGCCGGCGCAGTGCGTGCCACGTATACGGCATCGTGCCCTGCACCACTGACAACGGGCATAAAAGAATAACCACGCTGTTGGGCTGACTCGGCGATGGCTGCCTGCAGCGCGGTGTCAAAGGGCGCCGGTGGGTAATAGACCACCTGTTCCACCGTCACAGAGATCTTGTCGTTGGTCTGCGACTGGGCCCAGGTCTGCAGGGCCTCATTCATTGCAGAAAGCCCCTCATCGGTGGGATGGCGAAAGTCAACGGTCATTTTCACCTGCCCGGGGATGACATTGCGCGAACTCGGATGCACCTGCAGATGGCCCACGGTGCCCCGGCCGTGCGGGCTGTGGGAGAGCGCAATGCGGTTGACTTCTTGCACCAGTGCAGCGGCAGGCAGCAGGGCGTCACGGCGCAGTTGCATAGGGGTAGGACCCGCATGGGCCTCCATGCCGGTAATGGTGATGTCGTACCAGCGCTGGCCCAGAGCGCCACTCACCACGCCAATGGTCTTGTTGGCGGCCTCAAGCACGGGCCCTTGTTCTATATGGGCCTCGAAGTAGGCCGCGAATCGCGGGGCACCTTGCGAGAGACTGGCAGGGGCCTCGCCACGAAAACCAATGGTTTCTAATGCGGCTTTGACCGAAATTCCATCGCGGTCTTTGGCAGACCATGCATGCTCGAGCGTGAAGGCATCGACATAGACCCCCGAGCCCATCATGACGGGAACAAACCGTGAGCCCTCTTCGTTGGTCCAGACGCAGACCTCGAGTGGCGCGCGTGTGCGTATGCCGGCATCGTTAAGGGCCGCAATAACCTCGAGCCCCGCGAGCACACCGTAGTTGCCATCGAACTTACCACCAGTGGGCTGCGTATCGATATGGCTACCCGTGCCGATGGCGGGCAGATGGTTCTCGGTGCCCGCACGACGCGCAAAGATGTTGCCAATGGCATCGATGCGAATCATGCAGCCCAGGGCGGTGGCCCATTCCACAAAAAGACTGCGCGCCTGACGGTCGAGCTCGGTAAGCGCCAGTCGGCAGACACCGCCTTTCTGCGTAGCACCAATCTGGGCAAGCTGCATAAGGCGACTCCAGAGTCTGTCGCCGTTGATGGTGATGTAGGGCTGCACAAGGGGATCCCTGGGGTCGCGCATGTTCATAGCTTTACTCTCTAAAGTAAATCAGGTGAAAAACTGAAGTGTGATTGGTCTGCACCATAGCTTCCTTGGCAAGCCCAAAGGCTTACGCCCTGCGTGGCCAGCCCAATGGGGCCGCCCAGCCCAGATAGGTTTTCTCAAGGGGGCGGGCATAGTTGCATCGTTTGCTGGTCTTTAAACCAAGCCCATGCAGAGCCTCGAGAAGCTTGACCGCAGCCGCAACGCCATCAATCACGGGTACCCCAAGCCGTTGCTGCAGCGCCTCGCATAGGGGCGCCATGCCCGCACAGCCCAGCACGATGGCATCGCTTCTGTCTTTCTCTAAAGCCTCTTGGCAGGCTGCGAACAACTGCGCTTGCAGGCCATTCCCGGCAGCTTCGAGCGCGAGAACCGGAACATCGGTGCCGTGAATTCCCCGGCACTGTCGCTCAAACCCGTATTTCACGACCAGGTGTTCCGCGATGACGCAGGTGCGGGTCATGGTAGTGACTATCGAAAACCCTGAGGAGACCATCGAGGCGGCATGAAATGCCGCCTCTGCAATACCGAGTACGGGGCAGGTGAGGGCCTCGCGCGCGGCGTCTAGGCCGGGGTCGCCAAAGCAGGCAAGGGCTAGGCCCTGGATATCCTGGGCATCACTGGCCCGAACGCGCGCGGCCACACCGGCTGCTGCGATCGCTTCATCGTAGAAACCCTCAATCGACACCGGCCCAAACTCCGGCTGCACGGCAAGAATCTCAGTTGCCGGCCCCGCCACAGCCTGTGCGGCGCGGCCGATGGATGCAGTCATACCATGCGAGGTATTTGGGTTGAGCACCATGATTCTCATAGGAACACTTTAGAGGTTTTTACGGATTGTCCCAAGTAGTTCGCGCGCACACCCTTCCATGGTGCATTTTGCGAGCGATGCATACTCGTCGGGCAGATCTGCACTGATTTGGTGTCGTCTCGCATCTCGCCCGTTTCTTGGAATGTCCCTGCGGGGCGGTAGTTGGTAGTTTTTCTCGTGCCCGCTTGATTGGCACGTCGATTGCAACGAAGTTGTGGTTTTCTTTCCTCAAAGGAGTCTGCACCATGCCTGCTCAAATTGCTTCCCAATCCTGGTTGAAGCGCTCACTTATCGCCGCCGTGGCCACGGGTGTTGTGGTGATGGCCCTAAGCCAGCCCGCGCTGTCTCAAGAGAAGGTCTTGCGCATTGCCATGACCGCTGCCGATATTCCTCGCACGCTCGGTCAGCCTGACCAAGGCTTCGAGGGCAATCGGTTCACCGGGATTCCGATGTACGACGCGCTTACCCACTGGGATCTGTCTAAGTTTGACGGCCCCAGCGTTCTTATTCCCGGTCTGGCGCTTTCCTGGTCTGCCGACCCGAAAGACCGCACAAAGTGGACGTTTCGACTGCGTTCGGGCGTGAAGTTCCACGATGGCTCCGACTTTAATGCCGATGCGGTGGTCTGGAATGTGCAAAAGGTACTCGACAAATCCGCCCCGCACTTTGATGCCAGCCAGGTGGGTGTCACCGCCTCGCGTATGCCTACGCTGCGCACTGCCCGCAAGATCGACAATCTCACGGTAGAGCTCACCTCCAGTGAACCGGATGCCTTCCTGCCGTTAAACCTTACCAACCTCTTTATGGCCTCGCCTGCCCACTGGGCGGCAAAGCTGCAGGCCGTGCCTGCCAGCGTCACAGACCCGGCAGAGCGTGCCAAGCAGGCCTGGGCCGCATTTGCGGCTGATGCCTCAGGAACTGGCCCTTTCCGTATGGCCCGTTTCGTGCCTCGCGAGCGGCTTGAGCTACTGCCCAACAAGGCCTACTGGGATCCCAAGCGCACGCCCAAGATTGACCGCGTGGTGATGCTTCCTATGCCGGAGGCCAATGCGCGCACTGCGGCGCTGCTCTCAGGGCAGGTGGACTGGATTGAGGCGCCCGCGCCTGATGCCATGAAGCAGATTACCCAGCGTGGCTTTACCATCTATAGCAACGCCCAGCCCCATGTCTGGCCCTGGCAGCTCTCGTTCGTTGAGGGCTCTCCTTGGCTGGATCGCCGGGTGCGGCATGCGGCCAATCTGTGTGTCGACCGCGAGGGTCTTAGAACTCTCCTGGGCGGAATGATGGCAATACCCAAGGGCACCGTGCCTCCAGGCCATCCCTGGTGGGGCGACCCCAAGTTTGATATTCGCTACGACGTCGCGGCTGCCCAGAAGCTCATGACCGAGGCAGGTTTTAGTGCCAGCAAGCCCATGAAGGCCAAGGTGCAAATTTCCGCCTCGGGTTCGGGTCAGATGCAGCCGCTGCCGATGAATGAGTATGTGCAGCAGTCGCTCAAGAAGTGCTACATCGATATCGAGTTTGATGTCATTGAGTGGAACACGCTCTTCACCAACTGGCGTGTTGGGGCCAAAGACCAGACCGCGAACGGGGCGCATGCCATTAATGTCAGCTTTGCCGCTATGGACCCCTTCTTTGCCATGGTGCGGTTCACCAGTACCAAAACCTTCCCGCCGGTCTCAAACAACTGGGGTTACTTTGGCAATGCCGAGTTCGATAAGCTTATTGCCGATGCACGCCAGACCTTTGACGATAAGGGCAGAGATGCCGCGCTGGCACGGCTGCATGCCCGCATCGTGGAGGAAGCACCTTTTGTATGGATTGCCCACGACGTTGGCCCGCGGGCTATGAGCAAGCGCATTAAAAACTTTGTGCAGCCTCGCAGCTGGTTCGTTGATCTTGCGCCCATTACGATGGACTAGGTGGTTCCTGGCCGTGTCCCTGCCCTCTACCGCGACTCCACTGCGTTAGAGGGCAGGATGCCCGAGAGGGCAAAAGGGGCGTTATGGTTTCTTTCATATTGCAGCGCATTTTGGTAACCCTGCCCATTATGCTGGGTGTGGCCTTGGTCTGTTTTGGCCTGGTGCATCTCGCGCCAGGCGACCCTCTGGTGTCTATTCTGCCGCCCGATGCCTCTGCGGAGCTGCAGGCGCAGTTGATGGCGCTTTATGGCTTTGATCGGTCTTATTTCGAGCAGTTTGTCTCTTGGGTATGGAGAGCTATACAGGGTGATCTCGGTACCTCAATTGCCACAAATCGGCCGGTAGCCGATGAGGTATTTAAGGCCGTTGGCAACACGCTGCGGCTTGCCCTGGTGGCCACCATTATTGGGTTCTTGTTTGGCTGTCTGTTCGGGTTTGTGGCTGGTTATTTCCAAAACTCCTGGATAGACAAGCTGGCCTCTTTTGTCTCGGTCTTGGGCGTGAGTGTTCCGCACTACTGGCTGGGCATGGTGATGGTGATCATCTTTTCATCAATACTCATGTGGCTTCCGGCCAGTGGGGCCGGGCCGGGCAGTTCTGCAGACTGGGCCTGGGACTTCGAACACATTAAGTTTCTGATTCTTCCGGCGCTCACCATGAGTGTGATTCCCATGGGTATCGTTTCGCGCACGGTGCGTGCGCTGGTGGCCGAAACCCTTGCCCAGGAGTTTATTGTAGGCCTCAAGGCCAAAGGCATGCGCGACTTCGGTATCTTCATGCACGTGGTGAAAAACGCAGCGCCCACGGCGCTTGCGGTCATGGGTCTGCAACTGGGCTACCTGCTGGGTGGCTCTATTCTTATCGAAACCGTGTTCTCCTGGCCAGGCACGGGCTTTCTGTTGAATTCGGCGATCTTTCAGCGTGACCTGCCGTTACTGCAGGGAACGATTCTTGTGCTAGCTGTTTTCTTCGTTGTGCTGAACCTGGTGGTCGATGTTATTCAGACGCTGCTCGATCCACGGATCGCGAGAGGCTGAACATGACCGCGCTCTCGGGATTTCCTTCGACCTCAGGCATCAGCCCGGTGGTGGCCTCGCCGGGCTATTGGCAGACGGTCTTTCGCAGGGTCATGGCAGACCGCGTGGCCATGTTTGCGGGCCTGGTGATTCTCTTTTTATTGGTTCTGGTGGTCTTTGGCCCGCTGATCGCGCCACTGGATCCCTATCAGGCCTCCATGATGAAGCGGCTGCGGCCCATTGGTACTGAGGGCCATCTGCTGGGTACCGATGAACTCGGCCGTGACATGCTCTCGCGGCTGATTGTGGGAGCACGGCTGTCCTTGTTTATGGGAATCACGCCCGTGATCTGCGCCTTTGTCTTGGGCTCGCTTATCGGCATTGTCGCGGGCTATGCCGGCGGCCTGGTGAACACCCTCACGATGCGCACGATTGATGTCTTTTATGCCTTTCCGTCGGTACTGCTGGCCATTGCCTTGTCGGGGGCCCTAGGCGCTGGTATTACCAATTCGCTCATCTCATTGACCATCGTTTTTATTCCTCCCATTGCCCGTGTGGCAGAAAGCGTTACTACGCAAATTCGCAGCCGCGATTTTGTGGAGGCCGCCCGGGCCTCGGGCGCATCGGCATTTACCATTGTGCGGGTGCATGTCTTGGGTAATGTGCTGGGGCCCATCTTTGTCTATGCCACCAGCCTGATCGCTGTCTCGATGATTCTCGCCTCGGGCCTGAGCTTTCTGGGCCTGGGTGTGAAGCCTCCGGAGCCCGAGTGGGGGCTGATGCTCAATACTCTGCGCACGGCCATCTATGCCCAGCCGTGGATAGCAGCTCTGCCAGGGGTCATGATCTTTATGACCTCGATTGCCTTTAACCTGCTTGCCGATGGACTGCGTTCGGCTATGGAGATAAAGCAGTGATGGCCGCACCCAAGGTGGCCTTGGAGGCCCGGGGGCTGGTGAAGCATTTTCCGCTCAAGCGCGATGTGCTGGGTCGTGGTGGGGGTCTGGTACGCGCGGTCGATGGCGTTGACCTCACGGTGTTCGAAGGGGAGACGCTGGGCGTGGTGGGGGAGTCTGGCTGTGGTAAGTCCACCACCGCGCGGCTACTCATGCACCTGCTGTCGCTTACCTCGGGCGAGATTGTCTTTGATGGAAAACCCGTTGGTGGCAGTGGGCTTGGCCTGCGCGCCTTTCGTCGCCAGGTGCAGATGGTCTTTCAAGACAGCTACGCCTCGTTAAATCCTCGGCTTACCATCGAAGACTCGGTGGCCTTTGGCCCGCAGGTGCATGGTATGGCACAGGCCGAGGCAGTCACTGTCGCCCGCGACCTGCTCACCAAGGTGGGTCTAGACCCCAACCGGTTTGCCACACGCTATCCGCACGAGCTATCGGGAGGCCAGCGACAGCGGGTGAACATTGCCCGGGCATTGGCCTTGCACCCGCGGCTGGTCATTCTTGATGAGGCCGTTTCGGCGCTCGATAAATCGGTTGAGGCCCAGGTGCTTAATCTTCTGCTCGATCTGAAAGACGAGTTTGGGCTTACCTATGTCTTTATCAGTCACGACCTGAATGTGGTGCGGGCTATTTCCGATCGTGTGGTGGTGATGTACCTGGGGCAGGTGGTGGAGATTGGTCCGAGCGAGTCGATTTTTGCTGAGCCGAAGCACCCCTATACCCGCGCCTTGCTGTCTTCCATTCCATCCATGGATCCGGCCGATCGGACCGAAAAGCCGCCGCTCATGGGTGACCCGCCCAATCCTATTAATCCGCCTTCAGGCTGCCGTTTTCATACCCGATGTCCCCATGCCCAGCCGGTATGTTCCGAGCGCACCACCAGCCTAACCTCTGGCGAGCATCAGGTGGCCTGTCATATGTATGTGCATGGAAGCGGTCATACCGAGGTAGGGGTATGACACCTTCCGCCACAGACGCGATAATGGCCACAGCGCAGACAACCCAGCCGCAACAGGCTGAGCCCTTTGTATCGATTCGTAACCTGCGTGTGGGATTTCGGTCTGGGCGCGATCAGTATGTCCAGGCGGTCAATGGCGTTGACCTCGATGTGGCACGCGGCGAGGTGGTTGCCCTGATCGGCGAGTCGGGCTCGGGCAAGAGCGTCACCCTGCGTTCGATTCTGCGGTTGCACGCCGAGAAGCGCACCGACATGTCTGGCAGCATTCGGGTGGGCGGGCAGGAGGTGCTCACCATGGCGCCCAATACCCTGGCGGATTTTCGTGGCCTTGTGGCATCCATGATCTTTCAGGAGCCGCTTCTGGCGCTTGACCCCGTTTTTACGGTGGGCGATCAGATCGCCGAGACCATCCTGCGCCACGAGTCAGTATCGCGGGCCGACGCCATGGCCCGTGCCCTGGCCTTGTTCGAGCAGGTACGTATTCCGAGCCCCGAGCGACGGCTAAAGGCCTATCCGCATGAGATGTCTGGTGGTATGCGGCAACGGGCGATGATTGCCCTTGCGCTGGCCTGTCGGCCGCAGTTGTTGCTTGCCGATGAGCCCACCACCGCCCTCGATGCCACGGTGCAGATTCAGATTCTGCTCTTGCTGCGCGAGCTGCAACGCGACCTGGGGCTCTCGGTGGTGTTCGTCACCCACGACATTGGCGCCGCGGTCGAGGTAGCCAATCGTATTGCCGTGATGTATGCCGGACAGATTGTCGAAGAAGGGCCGGTGGAGGCCGTGATTCGGGAGCCCAAGCATCCCTATACCCAGGCACTGCTCTATAGCCGTGCCCATGGGCGCATGAATAAGGGCGATCGCCTCAAGACGATTGCCGGGGCGCCGCCTGATTTGTCTGAGCCTATCCAGGGCTGCCCATTTGCCCCACGGTGTGAGTTTGCAATGCCGGTCTGTCGTGGGGAGTCTCCAGTGGAGACCCAGCTCCCGGGTTATCATCGTGCCCGGTGTTTTCTGCTCTCAGAAGGCGCCCAATAGGTGATAGGCAGTGGGCACACGTAAACAAGCAATAGGCCTGCGACTCCCAAGGTTCCGAAGATACAAAAAAGGCATTCACGCATGATGCATGACCCCGCCCGGGCATTTATGCCGTACCCCGCTGTCCCTGTTGCAGCCGCCTCCACGGGCCCTTTAACGGGCCTGCGTTTTGGTGTGAAAGACCTATTTGATGTGGCAGGCTACCCCACCAGTGGGGGCCAGCCTTTTGTACTTGCAATGTCTGGCATTAAGCAGAACAACGCCCAGACCGTACAGCGTCTTCTTGATGCCGGGGCCCAGTTTGCAGGAAAAACTGTTACCGATGAGTTCGCCTTTTCGATGAACGGGCAGAACGCCCACTTCGGGTCTCCCATTAATGGCGCGGCACCTGATCGCATCTCAGGTGGGTCTTCGTCGGGTTCTGCGGCGGCCGTGTCGCATGCGCTGGTTGACTTTGCCCTGGGCACGGATACCGGCGGGTCGGTGCGTGCACCGGCAAGCCATTGTGGCCTGGTGGGTCTGCGCCCCAGTCATGGCCGGGTGAGCCTCTTGGGGGCGCTCGACCTGGCACCGAGCCTGGATACCTGCGGATGGTTTACGCGTGACCTGCCCACCTTTTTGCGGATCGGCGAGGTACTGCTAGGGCCTGACGCCAAGGCACTCCCGGCGCAACCTCGTTTGCTGTATCCCAAAGAGGTATGGGGACTGCTCTCGCCCGAGGTGTCAGCGGCCTATGCGCCTGCACTCGACAAGATCACCCGTACCTATGGCACACCGCAGCCTGTCGAGGTTCTCAACGGCCATAGCTTTGACGCGCTTTATTGGGGATTTCGGTATATCCAAGGCCATGAGGCATGGAAGACCGACGGCGCACTGATCGAGCGGTTTCACATGCCCTTGGGCCCAGGGGTGGCCCAACGGTTTGCCTGGTCAAAAGCAGTAACCGACGACCAGTGGAACAAGGGGCTTTCCCTGCGTACCGCGTACCGCAGTTTTCTTGCCGATCTTCTGGGGGACGATGGCATGATGGTGATGCCCACCATGCCCGACGTGGCGCCCCTTATTTCTGCCGATGAGTCTTCGCTGGAAGACTATCGCAACAAGGCAATTCAAATGCTGTGTATTGCTGGGCTCACCGGGTTTCCGCAGCTGAGCCTGCCTTGGGCCTCACGTCTGGATGCGCCCTTGGGAATCTCTCTTTTTGGCCCTTCGGGTAGCGACCTCAGCCTCATTCAGCGCGCCTTGCAAAGTCAGTAACATCACTAGGTCTTTTCTCGTGTCGATCGTCATATCGTCCTAACTGACGGGCGCCGCTAGCAACCGTATGGCTAGGCTAGGAGGTCCTGGTTTTTCCCGCAGATTCAAGACGCTGCAGATAATCGCGCCAGAGCAGATCTCTATTCTGGCAGAGCCACCAAAGGTAGTTCCAGGAGTAAATGCCCGTCTGGTGCCCATCAGAGAAGACCGGCTTGACTGCGTACTGCCCCACGGGTTCGATCTGGACAATGCTGACGGATTCCTTCTCAGTCTGCAAAACTTCTTGGCCGGGGCCGTGGCCTGTGACCTCGGCCGAGGGAGAGTAGACGCGTAGAAGCTCAAAGCTAAGCGCAAACTCCCCCAGGGGGGGCTCATAGCAAAGAGTCATCAGCCGCTGCGTGGCCGAGACTCGGATCTCCTGCGGAATCGGGGCCTGCCCGGAGTTGACAAACTCGGGTCTCTCACCACCAGGCTTGCCGTGCCTGGCCGGTGTATTCGGGGCCGTATCAGTCATAGACTTCCTCTTGGTCTGGCGTTAAGGTAGGGAGGCGAAAAAACAGAAAAGGGCTCTCTGCGATGGTACGACTAAGCAAAGGCCGCTGCTGGGCTGTCAGGCTGGTGGCCCTGGTGGCGGTCATGACGGCACCGCTTGGCGCAGGCGGACAGGTCTGGTCTGTGCAAGACTCTCCCAGGGAAATCCGCGACCGGGCAGATATGAAAAAGAACGCGTTTATTGCCCGACTGCCCTTGGTCACCCACTGCAAGGCTCAGGTGGCTGCGGGCGTGCTGCGCCCCGAGGGGCAGGCCAGCTGGTCTGCGGGAGAGTTTGAGGTGGAGCCCCAAGACCATTTTGTCTTCAGTGTATTTCTCAGGGCGCAGCTGCCAGAGTCAGACCGACCCAGCTGCGAGAGCCAGGCCGAAGCTCTTGTACCCAGCTCCGTGGAGCGTAACCGCCGATTTGATGATGGGTCGCTACTGTGTGTGAAACGGGTCTATCAGGACGCGGCCCGACTTCCCCAGACCCTGGCTTGTGAGCTTCGGTTTCTGTTGACCCAGCCAACCCACTTGCGATGCAAAAACCTTGATCCGATTTTGGATCCCGATGGTATTTTCGTCTCTCCCAACCTGATGATGGTCATGACTCTGCCCCAGGCAGTGATGACCCAGGGTCTCTGCAGTTCCTCCCCACGCTAGCGGAGTCTCGGGTCTAGGCCGAACAGTCTGCATCGAAGTCTGTCGGCGTGTTGAGGTTTCTGAAGTCGCTGTCGGTAAACCCTTTCAGGGCAATCGCACCTACTTGGTGATGAAAATCTTCAATCCGTCGCTGACCGGTGCCGAGAAAATGCCGCAACGGCGCAAGACACCCTTTGCTAAGCAAACAAAAGGCATACTGACCTTCAACAAAAAAACTGCGGGCTTGCACCATGCCTGCACCTGAGTCCGTGAACGACTCTTGGGCGGCCCACCAGAATCGGTCTATCAGGTCGGCTGGAAAGAGCGGAACATCGCAAGGAACGACCATCAGCCATGGTGTCTGGGCTTTTATCAGGCCTTGATAGATACCGGCCAGAGGACCTTGAGAGTTTTTTGCGTTCAAGCCATCGGTGTTATCTGCAGAGCAGTGCGCGGTATCTGAGGGGTCAGTAGCGGGTTCATCTGGCAGTACAGGGTAGCCCCGCTTAGCATAAAGAGCCAGGTTACGGTTAGCACTGATCAACAGCGTCCGTACTCTGGGTGCGAGTCGGTGCAGGGCATGGTCGATCAGCGGCTGACCCCGCCAGAACTTTAATCCTTTGTCCTCGCCATGAATGCGACGGCCCTGTCCGCCGGCCAGAACCAGGCCTGTGATATCCGAAAGCCGCACATCGCTCATCGGCTTAGCCAGTTCCTTCAGAAGGCCGATTGCGTCTGCATGCGTCAGAGAAGACCTCCAGAGCCCCTGGGGATAGACCACCAGGTTGGGCCCCACACTGCAGAGCCCAAGGCAGCCCGACTTGGTAGCCATGATCCCTGCTTCATGATCCAGGCCTCGCCCCCGTATCGTGGCCTTCAGAGCCTTGAGGATTTCAAAGGACCCCCGACGGCCGCAGCTTGATCCTTCGTCGCGCTCATTGGTGCAGACAAAAAGGTGGTGTTGGTAGCCGGGCATGCTAGTGTCCCTGAAGGGGAATCACATCGATCCAGTCTCCCGCCTGTAATTCGGCCGCCTCATGGGGAAGCACTGCAAGACCATCGGCAGACACCAGCGTTTTCAGACTGGCTGCACTCTGGCTCGGGAAGATCCGAGCCTGCCAGCCGCCGTCGGTAGATAAGGTGAGCTGACAGCGCAGATACTCGGTTCGGCCTGCCGGCTTGCGCGTGTGATCAGCAAGCCTTGCTCGCAGCAGCATCGGGGCCTGACCGGTGTCTTCTCCGGCCAGTCGGCCCAATGCATGACGGACGATTGCCATAAAAGTGACATAGGAGGCGACCGGGTTTCCTGGCAGACCAAAAAAAGGCACCTGCGCACCACCAGGCGGTCGAATCGATCCGAAGGCCAGCGGCCGCCCCGGCTTGATCGCCAGCCGCCAAAAGTTAACCTGTCCTATCCGGGCCAGCGTCTGACGGGTGTGATCGGCCTCGCCGACGCTGACCCCACCCGAGGTAATCACCATGTCTGAGATGGTCGCCGCATGCTGCAGTCGGCTAGCCAGATGGTCGGGCTCGTCACCGACAATTCCCAGGTCGATGGCATGCGCGCCGGTCTGGCGCACGAGCTGCAGCAGCATGAACCGGTTGGTGTCGTAAATCTGGCCGCTGGCGAGCGGCTGATCAGGATTTCGGATTTCCTCTCCGGTGGATAAAACAGCCACCCGAAGACGCCGCACAACCTGAACCGAGGCTGCACCGACCTGAGCAAGAAGGGCTAACTCCCGGGCACCAATGAGTCTGCCCGCTGAGAGCGCCATTTCGTTTGCGGCAATGTCCTCCCCGGGCTGACGAACGTTCGCACCTGACCGAATGCGGGCAGGGTCGAAGGCAATGACCCCCGGGCTGAGTTCTTCGACAAGTTCCTGCGGGATGACTGTGTCGTAGCCAACGGGAACCGCAGCACCCGTAAAAATCCGCAGGGCGAAACGGGCATCGGTGGGTGCTTCATAGGGCTGGCCTGCTAAGGATTTACCCTTAACTTCAAGAGAAAAAAGGGGCTTTTCTTTCCCCGGACTCTCGGATTGGGCGCGCGCGAGCCTAGCCACCTCATCTGAGGAGAATGCGTAGCCGTCCATTGCTGACAAATGCTGGGAGGGAAGTTGCTGCACCGCATAAACCGGCTGTGCCAAGACCCGACCGTGCGCCTCTTCAAGGGATACGGTCTCGCATTCCGCAATGGGTACGATCGCCCTAAGAACCTTATGCAGCGCGACTTCAACGGGTTCTAATTCCAAAACTGGATCGGTTCGCAGGACCATTGGTATCGCCAAAAAAGGAAAAGACGCGCGTCAAATGACAAGGGATGAGTCTATCTGCTCGGCCTTGCCTGAATCGATGCCTCAGGTCTAGCGTTAACCCTAGGCCTCCCTTTCCACTTGACTGTCAACAAGACCCGGTGTGCCAGGCTGTCGCGCTCTTTTTGGGTCGATGCTTGGGGTACCGACTTTTGCAACGAATCGTCCTCGGAGAAGGGGGGGTTGCGTATTGGCTGAGGAGGGAGTAGGGTCTTTTTATGGCGATCTCTCACGAGAGGCTAGAAGCTAGGGCATGGGGTGATTATTTCCAGGCGTCTTGCGGTTTTGCTGGTCTGGTTGCCCCAAGCAAACGAGTGTTAATTGACTCAAGGAGACAACAAGATGAATGCACCAGTGTCTCGTCGGCAGTTCTTTAGAATCTGCGCGGCGGGGGTTGCAACGTCCTCTATTGTCGGGCTAGGGCTTGCACCGGTCAGCGGCTTCGCCGAGGTCCGAGCATACAAGCTTGCCCGCACGACAGAGACCCGGGGTATGTGCCCCTATTGTTCGGTGAGCTGCGGTGTGGTCATGTACAGCCGCGAAGAACAAGGCAAGCGAAAGATCATCCATATCGAGGGCGACCCCGATAATCCTGTTAACAAAGGAACGCTCTGCCCGAAGGGCGCTGGCCTGCTCGACATGGTCCATTCTCCTAACCGTCTGCTGCACCCCGAGGTGCGCGAAGCCGGTACGGGACAGTGGAAGCGAATCTCCTGGGACGACGCGCTGGAGCGTGTAGCGCGGCACATGAAAAAAGACCGGGACGCGAACTTTATCGAAAAAAACACCAGTGGAGTAACCGTAAACCGCTGGCCAAGTACGGCCATGCTGGTCTCTAGCGCGGTGAGCAACGAGACTGGTTATGTGGCCATTAAAATGGCCCGCGGTCTGGGGTTAGTTACTCTCGATACCCAAGCACGTATCTGACATGCCCCGACGGTAGCCAGTCTGGCTCCGACGTTTGGGCGTGGTGCAATGACCAACGGATGGGTTGACATTCGTAATGCCGATCTTGTGCTTGTCATGGGCGGAAATGCCGCAGAAGCGCATCCCTGCGGGTTTAAGTGGGTTACCGAGGCGATGGAGCATCGCAAGGCTCGGCTCGTCGTGGTGGACCCAAGGTTTACCCGATCGGCTGCGATTGCCGATGTCTACGCCCCACTCAGGGTCGGGACCGACATTGCCTTTCTCGGCGGTGTGGTGAACTACCTGCTGGCCAATGACAAGATCCACAAAGACTACGTCAACAATTACACCAATGCGTCCTTCATTGTTGGTAAAGACTACAACTTTGAAAATGGGCTTTTCTCCGGCTACGACGAGGGCAAGCGTTCATACGACCGCAAGGCTTGGGCCTACGCCATGGGTTCCGATGGCTTTGTGTCGGTCGACCCGACGCTCAAAGACCCACGGTGTGTCTTTCAGCTGATGAAGACCCACTTTAGCCGGTACACGCCCGAGAAGGTCGAGGAAATCTGCGGTACGCCTAAGGACAAGTTCCTGAAGGTAGCCCAGATGATGGGAGAGACCTGTACCCCCGATAAAGTGATGACCATTCTGTACGCCTTGGGCTGGACGCAGCACACGGTGGGCTCTGAGAACATTCGCACCATGGCGATGATTCAGCTGCTGCTCGGTAATATCGGCAGGGCTGGTGGCGGTGTGAACGCGCTCCGGGGTCATGCCAATGTCCAAGGAATTACGGATCTCTGCCCATTTGCGGCCAGCATGCCTGGTTACCTGTCTGCGCCGACCGACGCCGATGACACCTATGCCAAGTTTATCGAGGCACGGGTGCCTAAAGAGCTGCGGCCGAATTCGGTTAACTTCTGGAAGAACTTCCCGAAGTTTCAGGTTAGCCTGATGAAGGCCTGGTGGGGAGATGCGGCCACGAAGGAAAATGACTTTGCCTACGACTACTTCCCCAAACGGGATCATGTCTACGACATCATGCACACCTTCGAGCGGGCGTCCAACGGTGAGCTCCGGGGCTTGATCTGCCAGGGCTTTAACCCCATGGCTGCCATGCCAAACAAGACAAAACTTGAGACGGCGCTCTCGAAGCTCGATTACATGGTGGTGCTCGATCCCCTTAAGACAGAGTCTGCCGAGTTCTGGAAGTCGTTTGACCAGTATCACAAGGCCGATCCCGCCAAGATCAAGACCGAGGTGATCCGGCTCCCGACATCCTGTTTCGCGGAAGACCCAGGAACCTTCACCAATTCGGGTCGGGTTCTTCAGTGGCACTGGGCTGCGGCCGATCCTCCCGGGGAGTCCAAGACCGATCGAGAGATTTTTGGGGAACTCTTTGTTCGACTGCGCGAGATGTACGCCAAAGAGGGTGGCAAAAACCCAGTGCCTCTGCTGAAGATGTCCTGGAACTATGCCAACCCTAAAAATCCCTCCCCCGAAGAAGTCCTGCGAGAGATCTCAGGCAGCACTTCGGCTGACATTGTCAACCCCGATACCAAGGAGGTCTTGGTGAAGGCGGGTGGACAGATCGCCGGCTTTGGAATGCTTAAAGACGATGGCACCACTGCCTGTGGGAACTGGATCTATGGTGGCGCCTGGTCGGAGCGAGGCAACCTAACCGCTCGTCGAAGCAAAGAAGACCCGGGCGAGATGGGCAACTTCCTGAACTGGGGCTTCGCATGGCCGGCAAACCGCAGGGTGTTGTATAACCGGGCGGGGACCGATCTTGCAGGCGAACCTTGGGATAAAAGCCGTAGCTCCATTAGCTGGGATGGTAGCAAGTGGTCTGGCCCTGATATTCCAGATATGCCTCCGACCAACAAGGATGCGGGTCCTTTCATCATGACCCCTGGTGGTGTGGCCAATCTGTACGCACCCATGGCCGAAGGCCCCTTTCCTGAGCACTACGAGCCGTTTGAGACGCCATTGGGCCGTAACCCCATGAACACCAATCCCAAGGCGGTGAGTAACCCAGCGGCGCGCATCTTCAAGTCAGTGGCCGGCACTTTCGGAACCCCCGATAAGTTCCCGTATGCTGCAACAACCTACCGGCTTACCGAGCATTACCATTTCTGGACCAAAAATGTCGTCTCTAACTCGATTGTTCAGCCTAGCCCGTTTGTAGAAATCAGCGAGCAGCTGGCCAAAGAGAAAGGCATTCGCAATGGTCAAATGGTGCGGGTCTGGAGCAACCATGGCGAGATCAAGGCTGCTGCGGTTGTCACCAAGCGGATGCCATCCTTGAAGGTCGCGGGCAAGACGGTCGAGACGGTTGGTATCCCGATCCACTTCGGTTTTGTGGGTGTGGCAAAAAGTGGGTTTCTGGCCAATGCGCTGACACCGTACGTGGCAGACGCTAACTCGCAGACGCCGGAGTACAAGGCGTTTCTTGTCAACATTGCTAAGGCATAAGGAGGAAGATCATGGCAAATGCTCAACCGATGACCATTGTCGACCGGTCTGCCTCCCGGGTGCCAATGGCCTTAAAGTCCAACCCGCAACTCGAAGTTGCCAAGCTTATCGATGAGTCAAAGTGCATTGGCTGCAAGGCCTGTCAGGTGGCCTGCATGCAGTGGAATGACCAGCGCGATGAGATTGGCAGTAATGTGGGCGTCTACGACAACCCCTCGGATCTCACGCCGGCCTCCTGGACGGTGATGCGGTTTAATGAGGTCGAGGATCGTGAAGGCAGCATTAACTGGCTCATTCGCAAAGACGGCTGCATGCACTGCGAAGACCCTGGCTGCCTGAAGGCCTGTCCGGCCCCAGGTGCGATTGTGAAGTACGACAATGGGGTAGTGGATTTTGTGAAGGATAACTGTATTGGCTGCGGATACTGCGTGGCAGGCTGTCCCTTCGATATTCCTCGAATCAGTAAGGTAGACAACAAGGCCTACAAGTGCTCGTTGTGCTCAGACCGCCTTGCGGTTGGAGAGGATCCCGCCTGTGCCAAGGCGTGTCCCACCATGGCCATTAAGTTTGGGCCCAAGTCCGACATGATCACCCTGGGTAATAAGCGCGTCGGTGACTTGCAGGAACGGGGCTATCAGAAGGCTGGCCTTTACAACCCGCAAGGGGTAGGGGGCACGCATGTCATGTATGTGCTGCGACATTCGGACAAGCCTGATGCCTACAATGGGCTTCCCACCGATCCCAAGATCAGTCAAACCGTCAGTGTCTGGAAGGGCGCCACCAAGACTTTCCTGTCTTGGACCATGGGTGCAGCGGTCTTGGCTGGGGTTGCGCACTATCTGGTCAAGGGTCCAAAGGTGGTAGACGAGAAAGAGGAGGCATAGTGTGATGGCAAACAACCTGATACGGCGTTACTCAGACGGTGAGCGCTGGAACCACTGGATTACGGCGATTACCTTCATCTTGCTGGCCTGCTCGGGTCTTGCCTTCTTCCACCCCTCGTTCTGGTTTTTGTCTGGGGTGTTGGGAGGGGGTGAGCTCTCACGTTTTCTGCACCCGATTATTGGTGTGGTCATGTTTGTCTCCTTTATGATCTTCGCCCTTAAGAAGTTCTCGGAAAACCTCATTAACCAGACCGACAAGCAGTGGCTTTCTCAGATTGGTGATGTCATTAACAACCGTGACGAGCGTCTCCCTGAAGCTGGCAAGTACAACGCTGGTCAGAAGGCTGCCTACTGGGTGATGCTCATTTCCATGATCTTGCTGATGGGCAGTGGCATTGTCATGTGGCACGAGTTCTTCTCGCACCTCTTTAGTATTGCTGTGGTTCGGGCGGCGATCTTTGTGCACGCCATCTCGAGTGTGGTTCTTATTCTCACCATCATCGTGCATGTCTACGCTGCGCTCTGGGTAAAGGGCTCGATGCAGGCCATGTTGTCTGGAGTTGTCTCGCGTGCCTGGGCCAAGCATCATCATCCGGCTTGGTTCCGCTCTGTTGATAAGTCGTAAGAGAAGGGTTCTTTTTTCTCGCAGGTTTTAAAAGAGTGTGTTGTGTTTGAAAGCCCCCTCTCCTTGGGAGGGGGCTTTTTAATTAAAGGAGACCTATGCCGACGCCAATCATTACTGATGGCTCCATGGATAGTGTCAAGGAGGCACCGAAGGTTGTTCTGCCCTCTGGCCTCACAGCGCTTTTTCGCCTAAGGGCAGATCGCTTCCTGGCGCTTTCGCGCAAGGACCAGGGCAGCATGGGCCCCTACTTGGCGCTCATGGCCGACCTCTGTCAAGCCCAGTCTCATTGGGCTGATAAACAGAGCCCAGTGGCGGTGGATTCAGTTGCTCTTGAGCATAGCCGTTTGCATGGCATGCCTCCGATGGCGGATCTGGTCTTTAATCGACCATCGGGCTGGCAGGCGGATCTGCGTGGCCTGGTCTCCCATGTTCTCGAAAAGGGCTCAGTCAACGATGCCGTTCGTGCAAGCCTCAATCACTTGCAGCAGTGCACAGAACAGTCCGACCACGGGTCTACCAAGGTTGAGTCTCTTGCCGATGCGGTCCTCGCGGGGGTGGATCTCGCTGCTGAGGATGCCCGCCTGGTGCCTTTCATCGGGGCCGCCCTGCAGCTGCATTTTGCCCGCCTGGCTGCAAGCTTGTCCGCGGAGGACCTGCGAATCTCCGATACACCGGGGGTTTGTCCTTGCTGCGGGTCTCGCCCGACAGCCAGTATTATTCATATGGATCCCCAGCGCCTTAATTCACGATACCTGGTCTGCTCAGTCTGCCTAACGGAGTGGAACATGGAGCGCGTGAAATGCACCAACTGTTACAAGGAAGGGGGGGTCGCCTACCTTCTCATCGATGACTCACCGACCGCCAGTCAGTCTGCCGCCATTCGGGCAGAGACCTGTGATGACTGCAAAAGTTACCTGAAGATTTTTGTTGAAGAAAAGGACCCGATGCTCGACGTCATCGCTGATGACCTTTCGAGTCTGGCGCTTGACCTGCTCGTGCATGAACGCGGCTATGCACGCACCGGCCCCAATTTATTGTTGTATCCCGGAGATCAATGAGCCAAGTACGCCATGCCCCGCAGAACGGTCTGATCCGACCGCCCTCGGTTGATCAGGTGCTGGGATGGCCAGCGCTTTCGGCAAGCTTGGCGTCCTTTGGTCGCACCCTGGTGAAGCGGTCGACCCAGATCTCTCTGGACCGGCTGCGGTCCGGGCAGATTCTCGCCACCGAGCAGGCTGTCTGTTTGGATATTGAGCAGGAGCTTGCTCGGCATGTCCGCGGTCGCGTGCAGCCGGTGATTAATCTGACAGGCACAGTGATTCATACCAACCTGGGTCGAGCCGTCATGGGGACAGAGGTCATTGAGGCTGTGGGTGTCGCCATGTCCGGCTACTGCGCCCTGGAGTTCGATCTTACCTCTGGAGACCGGGGCGACCGCGACACCCTAATCGAAGAGCTTGTCTGTCGCCTGACCGGCGCGGAGGCGGCCACCTGTGTCAACAACTGTGCAGCTGCCGTCTTATTGAGTCTGGTGGCCTTGGGTGCTCGCAAGGAGGTCATTATTTCTCGGGGAGAACAGATTGAGATTGGCGGGGCCTTTCGCATGCCAGACATTATGCGAGCGGCCAACTGCCGGCTCGTAGAGGTTGGCACCACAAACCGTACCCATCTCAAGGACTATGCCCAGGCCATCTCCGCAAAGTCTGCACTGATTGTGAAGGCGCATCGTTCGAACTACGCCGTTACCGGTTTTACCGCCGAGGTCGGTGATGCGCAGCTCGCCGCCCTGGCCCATGAGCACAATCTGTTTTATATGGTCGACCTGGGGTCTGGGGCGCTGATCGATATGTCTGCGTATGGCCTTCCGCGAGAGCCCCTGCCCTCCGATAGCCTTGCGGTTGGCGCTGATGTGGTGATGTTTTCGGGCGATAAGCTTCTGGGGGGTCCGCAGGCCGGAATTATTGCCGGTAGCCGCAAGGCCATTGACCGAATCAAGAAGCATCCCCTAAAGCGCGCCCTGCGCGCCTCAAAAATGGTTCTGTCCGCCTTGGAGGCAACCCTGCGTATCTACGATTCGGGCCATAGGCTTACTGAAAGGCTGCCAGTGCTGGCCATGCTGACCCGGCCTGCCCAGGAAGTTCAGAGCCAGGCCCAGCGGCTTTTACCGCTCTTTAAGCGTATTGCTGGGGATGGGGTCCTTGCTGACCTTGTAGCCTGTCGCAGCCAGATTGGAAGCGGGGCACTGCCCGAAGAACGTATCGACTCTTATGCGGTGAGGCTTCGGTCTTTATCAGACCGACCCTCTGGCCGGTTTGCCAGCCAGCTGCTCGCTCGATTCCGGGACCATCGGCCGAGCATCATTGGACGCATTCATAATGGCTCGGTCTTGTTCGACTGTCGTTGCCTTCTCCCGGCCGATGAGAAGCGACTTCTACAGGGGCTGCAGCAGTGATTGTTGGAACCGCTGGTCATATTGATCACGGAAAGACCAGCCTTGTTTATGCACTTACCGGCAAGAACACCGACCGTCTGCCAGAGGAGAAGCGGCGAGGCATCAGCATAGCCCTGGGCTATGCCTATCGCGACGTTCAGGGCCAGCCTGGACTGCTGGGTTTTGTCGATGTTCCTGGTCATGAAAAGTTTGTCCACACCATGGTTGCGGGAGCCTCTGGGATAGACCATGCGCTGCTGGTCATTGCCTGTGATGATGGGCCCATGCCCCAGACTCGGGAGCACCTGGATATTCTGCGACTCCTTGGTATCGGCCATGGAACGGTGGTTCTGACCAAACGTGACCGTGTTCCAGACGCCCGGATGCCAGGGCTTTCGGCAGAGGTCGCGGCCCTGGTGGCTGGCTCGCCGGCTGCCGACTGGCCGGTCTTCGAGGTGGCTTCCGTCACGGGCATGGGCATTGCCTCTCTAGAACAACGGCTCGCAGACCTTGCACTCCAGATGGGTCAACGCCCTGTGGAGGGTCTGTTCAGGCTTGCCATTGATCGAAGCTTCGCGGTTGCCGGTCATGGCACGGTGGTTACTGGGACTGCCTGGTCAGGCTCAGTTCAGACCGGTGACGAGATCTGGGTCTCTTGCCTGAGGCAGTCAGTGCGGGTGCGCGGCCTGCATGCGCAGGACCATGATGCAGACCAGGGTTTTGCCGGTCAGCGGCTGGCGCTTAACTTGGCAGGGGTTAGCCACACTCAGATCCGTCACGGGGACTGGGTCTGCGGCACCGAGCCTCGTATGTCCTACACCTTCGATGCACTCTTGCAGGTCTCGGCCTTTCAGCCCACCCCCATCCGCGGCGGGCTCGAGGTGCATCTGCATCATGCAGGGCTAGACAGCCTAGCGCGGCTCCATCCGCTCGGTGCATCAGCGCTTGAGCCGGGTCAGGACGGGCTCGTTGCCATTCAGACCCGGGAGCCCTTGCACCTGTGTTCCAGGGACCGATTTATTATTCGTAACAGTCAGGCGAGGACTACTCTGGCGGGCGGTCGGGTACTCGATCCAGCGCCTCCTCGTCGTGGTCGTCGTCTGGCCGCAAGGCTTTCGCTGCTCAAGGAACTCAGCGAGATTGCTCGGCCTGCCGAAGCGGTGGCGATTCACGTTCGCCATGCACCGGTTTTAAGAACAGATCTTCGGGCTTGCTGGAATCTGACCGAAGCCGAACTCGATTCAGCCCTTGAAGGTCAGGCGGTGGTTCAGGCCAGCGGGCAGCTTTTTTATCGGCCCCACTGGGAGCAGAGAATGTCTCTGGTCGAGACCGCCGTCGATGATACCCACCGACTTGAGCCGGAAATGCCCGGCATTGAGCTTCAGAGGCTGCGAAGGCGCACGGTGGCGAGCCTTTCAAAAGAAGCCTTCGCCGACCTGATTGATGCCATGGTCGCCCAGGGCCGGATTGTTCGGCGGGGGGCATTTGTTGCACGGGCCTCCCACAGAGCCGAGCTCTCGGCTGCCGACAAGGCTCTCTGGCAGAGTGTGGAGCCGCTTCTAAGGGCCCAACCGTACAATCCCCCTCGGGTTCGCGACATTGCCCGGGAACTCAATATTCCCGAAAAAGAAGTGCGTCAACTGCTGCAACGGGTGGCGCGCACTGGGGAGGTCTGCCTGGTGGCCGTAGACCACTTCTTTCTCACCGCTTCTGTGGGTAACATGGCCGAACTCGTGAGAAGCCTTGGACAGGCAGCCATTGAGGTTCGGGCAGCAGACTTTAGAGACCTGATTGGGACTGGGCGAAAGGTGGCCATTCAGATTTTGGAGTTCTTTGACCGAGTGGGTTACACCCGACGAATCCGTGATAACCATCTCATTCGTGGCCAAAATCCATGGCGATAGTATCCAGCATGGCGATTTTCGTTATTTTCTCAAGGAAGAGTCTCGTGGCCCGGTGGCCCGGTCAGACTTCAAATCTGGTGGGGGTTGCCAGCAATCCCTGGTGGGTTCGACTCCCATACTCTTCCGCCATTTTTCACGGGTTGTTGGTCTCTATGGATCATCGGAGTGCGGCATGACCCTGGAGGAGTTCAGTGCAAGCCTGCCCGGCGACCTGCTCTATGCCCCGCAGAGCGATCTCTGGGTCCGTCCGGGTCAGGATCTCTGGACGGTTGGCGCCAATGCATTTGTGGTGCATTACGGGCGGTTCATGATCTTCTACCCTAAGCCCGATGGTCTGCAGTTTGCGCCCCAAGACTCACTTGGTGTCATGGAGACGTGGAAGACTGCCTTTGCGATTGAGGCCCCGTTTGCGGGCCGGCTTACCCGCAGCAACCTGGCCGCAGCCGAGGATATCGAGCGGGTTCGCAGTTCCCCGTACGAGCAGGGCTGGCTTTTTGAAGTCTGCCCTGCAGACACCGAGGCGGCAAGAGAAGGCCTGCTGGGCCTGTCGCAGTATCGCGAGTGGCTCGCCACCCATGGGCAGCATCAGTTTGCCCATCTGATGCCCGAGAAGAATCTGGTGCCCTATGACCCGCTGACGGGCGTTTAAGACCATGGCGACAACAGACGTTTTGCCTTCTCGTCGCTCCGTACCGTTGCTGATTGTGCTCGCGGCAGGCCATGACCAGCAGCCCGAGCTCGCAGCCACGGCTTTTGTCTACGCCCAGACTGCACGCGCCCTTGAGCAGTCCGTCGAGGTGCACCTGACCGGTCGGGCAGTCCGGCTGGCCTTCGAAGGGGTGGCCGATCATCTGGTCACTGACCCGGCCAGCGACACCCGTCTTCTGCAGCATATGCAGCGGGCGGTCCAGATCGGGGCCCGTATTTTTGTCTGTTCCATGGCCATGGCCAGTCATCATCGTGGCGAGCCGCTGTTGTCGATTGTCAGCGGTCGCTCGGGCACAACCAGCGTTCTGGGCAAGATGTTTGCCGAGGATGCCCGCGTGCTGGTCTTCTAAAGAGAGCCCCGGTGCTGCATCCCAGCCTTCGAGAGAATAACGCTCGCGATCGGGATTATTCGATGCCCAGGAGCCGTTTTGCAGACCCCAGTACGAGCATGGATTCCGCATGACGTCCGAGCAGATGAAGCCGCTCACCCTCGGCCCGCAGCTTATCGACGCGTTTTCGCAGTTCGGGGCTGATTGTGGGGTTTTCCGAAAGATGAACATCTATTTTTCGCATCTCGCCCGGACAGCCATGGGCGAGGGCGTTAGTATGCAACACCAGAAGCCCGAGGGCTACAGCGATGGGCCATACCCATTTCTTAAGAGTGACTCGATATGCAACGGCGTACATTCCTAAAGGCTAGCGCAGCTGTCGGTGCGGTGGCAAGTGTTGGTGGCTATAAGCTCTACACCATGCCTGGCGCTGGCCAGTTGGTGGCCGCTTCCGATGATGTTCAGTTTCTGGGAGCAGACTTTCCGTATACCTCCGTCTGGGCCTTTAACGGGCAGGTACCAGGTCCTGTGCTGCGTTACGCGCAGGGGGATCGACTGCAGATCGAACTCTGGAATCGGCTACGGCAGCCCACCACCATCCACTGGCATGGGATTCGGCTACCCAACGAGATGGACGGGGTGCCGGGTATCACCCAGCCAGCCGTGCTGCCGGGAGAGCGGTTTCAGTACGACTTTGTCCTTCCGGATGCGGGTACTTTCTGGTATCACCCCCACTTCGCCACCTATGAGCAGATCGGTCGCGGGCTTTACGGGGTGTTGGTTGTCGATGAGTATCCACGGCCCGATGTAGACCAGGACATCATCTTGGTCTTGTCAGATGTGAATATCGACGAGCGCGCCCAGATTATGGGTGATTTTAAAAACCTGCATGACACCTCACATGCGGGTCGTCTGGGCAATGTGATTTTGGTCAATGGTCAGAAGGTACCCGCAACGCTGCAGGCACAGCCTGGAAGTCGGCTGCGGCTGAGGGTTGTCAATGCCTCGAGTGCCCGCATCTATAAGCTTCGGTTCCACAACAGTCTGCCTACTATTGCGGCCATTGATGGCCATCCTTGTGAACTCTTTCAGGCCTTTGAGCAACTGTATTTTTCTCCTGGAAATCGTTTTGACTTTATTCTAGATATGCCAGCGGGTTCTGGGCCCTTGCCCTGGATTGAAGATGATTTCTTCCCAGCGATGCGTAAGCCACTGGCCCAGTTTGCAGTCGATAACCGTCCCGCACTGGCCGCTCGGGGATTTTTCCCCGGCCTGCCTCCCAATGCCATCATGGCTGAGGAGCCAGACAAGGCCGTGGGGGTGGTGCTCACCCTAGAGGGTGGTGCCCTTTCGAACAAGGCGACTCGTGAGCATGTCTGGCTGATCAATGGCCAGGGGAACTCTCATGACCATTCCCACATGGACGGTCATGGTCAGTCTCCAGAGCCGCTATTCACCGTCGAGCAGGGATGTACCGTGCGCTGCATTATTGATAATCGAACCGCCTGGTTTCATCCGATGCATTTTCATGGCGTGGTGTTGCGAGAGAGGCTCAAAAACGGGGGCTGGGGCCCGCTGCGTGACGCGACCCTGGTTTGGCCCTTCACCAAGCAAGAGGTGATGTTTCGGGCAGATCTTCCTGGCGACTGGATGATCCATTGTCATGTATCGGAGCATCATCACTCGGGCATGATGACGACCTTTCGTGTGGTCGGTGGCCTGTGTGTCTCCCCGCGGATTGACCTGCCTTTGCTGCCCAGGGGTGGCGTTCGTCTATAGTGATTGAACGGTCAGATGAATTGAATTCAACCAAGGAGACAACAATTTGAGTGTTACAACAGAGCAAGTGAAATTGGTTTTGGCGCAGGTACAGGTCGCAGACCTGAGAACCGACTTAGTGTCAGCCGGCATGGTTAAAGACATTCAGGTGACTGAAGATCAGGTGATGATCGACATTGAGTTTGGTTACCCCGCGAAAAGCCAGTGGACAGACTTGCGGTCACAGGTGGTCGCGATGATTCGCAACATGCCTGGGGTTGGGAATGTCAGTGTCTCGGTGGGTCAGAAAATTATTGCCCATGCAGTTAAGCCAGGTTTGAAGCCTCTTGCAGGAGTTCGCAATATTGTTGCGGTGGCCTCAGGCAAGGGCGGGGTGGGTAAGTCCACGACTACCGTAAACCTTGCGCTTGCTTTAGCGGCCGAAGGGGCCCAGGTGGGTGTGCTCGATGCCGATATTTATGGGCCAAGTCTACCGACCATGTTGGGGCTGCAGGGTCGCCCAGAGTCTACCGACGGTAAGACCATGATGCCTTTGCAGAGTCACGGTCTGCAGGCCAACTCGATTGGCCTGATGGTCGAGAAAGACCAGGCCATGATCTGGCGTGGGCCAATCGCCACGCAGGCCCTAGAGCAACTGCTTCGCCAGACGAACTGGTCAAGTCTGGACTTTCTGCTCATCGATATGCCACCGGGCACAGGCGATATTCACCTGACACTGACCCAGAATGTGCCGGTGACCGGTGCCATCGTCGTGACCACTCCGCAGGAGATTGCACTCATGGATGCCCGCAAGGGGTTAAAGATGTTCGAGAAGGTTTCTGTGCCTGTGCTTGGTATCGTTGAGAACATGTCGATGCATTGCTGTTCGAACTGTGGTCATGTGGAGCATATCTTTGGCGAAGGGGGAGGCCAGCAGATGTCCCATGACTACAAAGTTCCTTTGCTGGGTAGCCTGCCCCTGAGTCGCTCGATTCGGGAACAGGCCGATTCGGGCAGACCCACGCTGGTGGCCGAACCCAACGGGCCTATTGCCGACATCTACAAGGCGGTGGCCCGACAAGTCGCCATTGCTGTCTCAAAGATCGGCAAGGACCATGCCTCGAAGTTTCCAAGTATTGTGATTGAAAAGATTTAATCTCGCAGGGCCCGAGCGACTGCTACTGAGCCCCTCAGCATGTGCCGACATTTAAGGCCGGTCTAGCCCATGACCGGTCGTCGCCTCGCTAAAGGCAGGCACGCTCGTCGGCCGCCCGTTCATGTGCTCCCCGGGCCATCATGCTGTTGGTGCCCAGAAGAGGACTCGAACCTCCACAGTGTTGCCACCGCTAGGACCTGAACCTAGTGCGTCTACCAATTCCGCCATCTGGGCCTATCATCGAGAGATACATCTGATCTCGCGTAGACTCGACACTTTAGCGAGATTCTTGGAATTGTCAAAACACCGAAAACCGCGTCTGACAGACGACAGCGAACCGGAGAACGATGCCGGCCTGGTCTTTTCTGGAAGGCTAATTGGCCACCGTGATGGGTTTGGATTTCTCAGGCCTGACGCCGGGGGTGATGATGTATTTGTCTCGCCTCGCGAGATGCTCAAGGCCATGCATGGAGACCGGGTTACCGCCAAGGTAGTCGGTACCGACCGAAGAGGCCGGCCTGAGGCCGTAATTGTGGAAGTGCTCGAGCACGCGGTGGGCCGCCTAGTGGGCCGCCTTGTGCAGGAACGTGGCATCACCCTGGTGGTGCCAGAAGACCAGCGCATTAAGCACGACATTATCGTGGGCAGCGCCGATACCCAGGGGGCAGACCCCGGCCAGGTAGTGGTCGTGCAGGTAATCGACCCTCCCACCCGCTACACGCCGCCGATTGGCCGTGTGGTGGAGATTCTTGGGGGCATCGATGACCCTGGAATGGAGGTCGAGATTGCCGTTCGAAAGTTTGACGTGCCCCATACCTTTTCAGACAAAGCCCAGGCCCTTGCCAGCCGACTGCCCGATGGGGTGCGGGCCTCTGATGTTAGAGGGCGGGTGGATCTGCGCGACCTTGCCTTCATGACCATTGATGGCGAGGACGCCCGTGACTTCGACGACGCGGTATACGCCGAGCCGATTTTCGCAAAGAAAAAACCCATAGGGTTTCGGCTGCTGGTGGCGATTGCCGATGTCAGTCAGTATGTGAAGACTGGCGATGCGCTCGACCGTGATGCCTTTGAACGGGCCACATCGGTCTACTTCCCACGGCGTGTGCTGCCCATGCTGCCCGAGAAGCTTTCCAACGGGCTGTGCTCGCTTAATCCGGGCGTGGAGCGACTCGCGCTGGTCTGCGATATGGTGATTTCTACCGAGGGCTTAGTCACCGCCTATCAGTTCTACGAGGGAATCATTCTGTCCTGCCAGCGGCTTACCTACGATCGCGCATGGTCTGCGATTGCCGACCCGCAAGGGCCAGAGGCACGCGCCCTCGGCTCCAAGCATGACACCCTCATGCGGCTCTATGCGGTGTATCAGAGCCTTGCCAGTCAGCGATCAGCCCGCGGTGCGATTGACCTCGAGACTATCGAGACCTATATGCAGGTTGGAGCCGACGGCCGGATAGCGCAGATTCTGCCCCGCACCCGCAACGATGCCCACCGTCTTATCGAAGAATGCATGCTGGCAGCTAACACCAGTGCCGCCGATTTTCTGGCGCGTAGTAGGCAGCCTGGGCTCTATCGCGTGCATGAAGGCCCCACGCCGGAGCGGCTAAAGGCACTGCGCGAGTTTCTGCGCCTGCAAGGCCTGCGCTTAGAGGGTCAGGATGACCCTCAGCCCGCAGACTATGCCCGACTGGCCCGCGAGATTAAGGCGCGTCCCGATGCCCGGCTGCTGCAGACGCTCTTGCTGCGGTCGATGCAGCAGGCCATTTACAGCCCCGATAACGCAGGGCACTTTGGTCTGGCCTATGCCGCATATACCCATTTCACATCGCCGATTCGGCGCTATCCCGATCTGCTCGTACATCGTGTGATAAAGGCCATACTGGCGCGGCAGAGCTATCGTCCGGCCTTTGGGGCAGACGGGCTTGATCCCCAGGCCGACCTGCTGGACCACTGGCGCCGCGTGGGCGACCACTGCTCGGCAGCCGAGCGCCGCGCCGATGATGCCTCCCGCGATGTCGAGGCCTGGCTGAAGTGCCAGTTTATGAAGGGCCGTGTGGGTGAGGAGTTTCGCGGCGTGGTCACGGGGGTCACCAGTTTTGGGCTCTTCGTTACCTTAGACAGCCTATATGTGGAAGGCCTTATCCACGTCTCAGAGCTCGGTGCGGAGTATTTCCAGCACAACGACATTGTTCACGAGCTGCGCGGGGAGCGCACGGGCAGGCGGTTTCGGCTCTATGACCCGGTTTCGGTACTCGTCTCTCGGGTGGACCTTGATGCCCGACGCATAGAGTTTCGGCTGGTCCCCAGCCTTGTACGGGTCACCCGTCGGCCGCGTTCTGGGGTCGTTGGTGAGGAACTGGAAGACTTCGCGGCCATGCCAACGCATGGGCCTGATGCCGACCTCCTAGAGGACAGCGGCACTGCTGCTCTTCCAGATCGCCGGGGGCGTAAAGAGGGTCTGGTTCGGCCCGCCCGCACGTCAGGCTCCCTTCAGAAAAAAACACCCAAAAAGTCCGCGAAGACCCCGGTGAAGAAGCCGGTTGCCAAGCCAGGGCGCGCTGCGGCCCGAGGGTCTGCCAAGAAGTCCCGCCGCAGAGGCTAGCCTGCTGAACTATGTCTCGTACTGACCTTCAGCCGCTACTGGGCTTTCATGCCGTTCGCGCAAGGCTGCGGGCTGCGCCCGAAACGCTACGCGAGGTCTGGGTGGACCGCGACCGCCGGGATGGCCGCGTGAAGGCCTTGCTTGCCGAACTGGCCGTGGCCCAGGTTAAGGTGCACCTAGGGTCTTCCCATGAACTGGAGGCCCATGCTGGCGGGCAGCGGCACCAGGGGGTGGTGGGACTTGCTCTGGCCCGCCGCCTGGCAGATGACCTCCCCAGTCTTCTGCAGCAGATTGCAGGGCAGACTGCGCCAGCCCCTTTTTTGCTGTTTCTTGATGGGGTGACCGACCCCCATAACCTTGGCGCCATTCTGCGCACAGCCGATGCGGCGGGCGCTGCGGCGGTGGTAGCCCCGAAGGACCATTCGGCGCCGCTGTCTTCCGTTGCCACTCGCGTGGCTGCTGGGGCGGCCGATCAGGTGCCCTATCTGCAGGTCACGAACTTGAATCGCGCCATTGAGCAGGCCCAGGCAGCTGGCTTTTTTGTCTGGGGTCTGGCCGATGAGGCCAGCCAGTCGGTCTATAGCCTCGACCTTACCGGTCCAGTGGTGTTGGTGTTTGGCGCTGAAGGGGCCGGCCTGCGTCGGTTGGTGCGGGAGAACTGCGACGGCCTCATCGGCATTCCGATGCGTGGATCGGTATCGAGCCTTAATGTCTCGGTGGCCTGTGGGGTGGCCTGTTACGAGCGCCTGCGTCAGACCTTAGTGGGATAGGCTATCGGGCCTGCTTCTCTGCGCGGGAAGCCTCTTTTTCCCGCTGGCGAAATTCCCAGGGCGGCACGGGATCGGCTTCCCGCCAGAGTCCTCGCTGCGCCCTCTGTGCAGACTTTTCCGCAGCGTCATAGGCCCGTCTTTGCTCTTTGGTCAGGTCAGTCTGATAGCGCCGAAAAAACCAGACCAGCCCTTCTTCAATCATGACTAGCCCTAAGTCTTTGTCTGCAATCCAGAGGCTCGCGAGCCACCTGCCATAGACATCTTTTTTCAGAATTGCTACACGTAGACCGTCCTGGTTTAGCAGTTCGGCCAGTCGGTCTCGGGCAGGGTCGGCAAAAGGCTGAGACTTTTCCGGCGCATCGATTCCCGCAATGCGCACCTGAATCACGCTGCCCTCTGGGTTACGCATCAGCATGGAGTCCCCGTCAAATACCTTCACCAGGCGATAGCCGGTAGCGGCGGACGGCGGAGAGTCTCCGGCATCGATTGGGCCCGTCCATATCGAAACCGCGCCAAGCAGGCTTAAGGCCAGTACGATGACAAGGCGTTGCAACTTTTGAGACAAGAACCGCATAGGCCTTAATGCTAACCGGGATCCCAACGAACCACCTTGCAGATACGTCTCCGTGGGGGCAGCTCTGCTCGGACGAAACCTGGCCGATTGCTGAGTTTGAGCCTGCGGTCTCGGCCTGCCAGGCGGCCTCGGCAGGCCTCATTCCTTGGTCGATCGGATTCTCAACTGGGCTGTCGTCTGATACCCTGGGCTGGATGCACCCTACGGTGTTCGCCTATCTGCAGGCATCAGAAGCCTCTCTGCGGTACGCCCTGACCCCTAACATGGGACAGGGCGGGGCGCCAGGCCTGGTGATCGCTGCCGATGATCTGCTTGTTCTCGAATCCATTCTTCGTGAATCTTTTATCGGAAAGGGATGGCGCAACGAACGTTTCTTTCTGCGTGACCGTGCTGGGGGTCTTGTTGTTAATGGAGTACACGGGCCCTTGGCACTCGAGCGCAGCATGTTTCGGCCTTTGGGCCTTTTATCTGCCTCTGTGCAGCTCAATGTAACAACGCCAGAGGGAAGGGTCTGGATTGGCCAGCGTGCCCTGCATAAGCAGATCGACCCGGGTCTCTGGGATGCTGCTGTCGCGGGAGGGCTTACGGCGGGAGAACTACCGCTTGCGGCCATACGCCGTGAGGCCTGGGAAGAGGCAGGCCTGGGGTCGCAATGGTGGCCGCATATTCGACCCATGGGCCGGGTGCGGGTCTGCCGGTTGTTACCTGACTGCCTGCACCATGAGCAGGTCTGGGTCTTTGCCCTGCGGGTTGCTGCCGATACGGTTTTGCATCCCCAGGATGGCGAGGTAGCAGGCTTCTCCGCGGTCTGGCCCGAGGAAATTCTCCGGCGCTATCAAGAAGGCCTTTTCAACCACGAGGCTGCCTGCGCGAGTTTTCTTTCTTAGGTAATCAGGGCCAGCCAGGCCCGGCGGCGAGACTCCAGGTGAGTTCCCAGAGACGGATTCTTTTCCAGTATCGCTGCAATTCCCGCCTTGACCCCACAGCCAGGCTCATGGCTATGGCGACAGTTGTAGAACCGGCAACTGGTCTCCCGCTGCAGTAGGGCCCATTCGGGAAAGCAGGCGCCGATCTCGTTCAGACTCAGGTGGGCAAGGCCAAACCGCTGAAACCCTGGCGTATCGATCACCCAGGTGGTTGTACCGCAAGACGCAGTCGGTGCATCGGGCCAGTGGTAGGCCTTACTTACCGTGGTCGTGTGTCGGCCGGTCTGAAGCGCCTCAGAGATCTCCTGTGTCTGGGCTGCCGCCTGCGGTACCAACCGGTTCAGCAGGCTTGACTTGCCCATGCCCGACTGCCCAATCAGGGCGATGCTTGTCTGTTTGTCTGAGCCCGTGCCAGATGCCCGCGATTGGGCGGTGTCGGCGTCGTCTACGAAGAACCTCTCAATCAGCTTTAGCAAGGATGCCAGTCCGGACATTCCCTCGCCTGTGGTGGCGCTTATCTCGCAGCAGGTAAGCAGTAGCTTATCTGGCTGCGTGTCACCATGCGGGGGCTTGAGGGCAGGAAGGCTCAGGCGCAGGGCCTCACGGGCCTTCTCAAGTCCTGCAGCCTGGTCAGCCTTATTGACCGCAATAACGACAGGAATCTGGGCCGCCTTCAGACTGGCCAATACCCGCAGCAATAGGTCTGCAGAAAACAGAGGGTGGCCAGAGACAACTACGATGGCGAGGTCTATATTGGACGCCAGCTGTTTGGTCTTGGCGCCTTCGCTGCGCATCACGGTATTGGCCGCGGCAAGTATTTCTTGCACGACCGGGGGGTCGTGGGTCCAGTCGACCCGCACCCAGTCTCCTGCAACCGGTTTCAGGCTACGCCCCTTTAACTGGGCAAGGCGCGCGGGCGACGCGTCGAGCCAGGCCTTATCGCCGTGGGCGCTTACAACCCGAGTTGCTGCAGGATCTGGTCGGCGCACGCTAAGCCGATGGAGGGAATACCGAATTTGTTGCAGCCAGGCCGTTCTGCCGGTCGCAGCCGAGCTTCAGGCAAACCAGCGACCCAGCGAAAACAAGAGCACCATAAAGAACCAGACGAGTACTGCCCGCCAGACCAGCCCGACAGCCGAGCCCATAGCAAGCGCATCGGGGTCGCGCAGGGGTACCTCTGTAGTTCCCCCCACGGAAAACTCATCAAGGCTCTCGGCGCCGGAAGGGGCATCGGGCAGCGACAGACGCACGCCCATGGCGCCAGAGCCTGCTGCGATAAGCACCCGCTCGGTATCGTTCTGCGCCGACGGGGCCACTATTGAGGCGGAGGCCTGGCTGCGCCATTGGTCTACGGCATCCTCAAAATTTCCCACCATGGCGTAGATGCCTGCGGTGACCCGGACCGGCAGCCAGTCGATCCAACGGAATGCCCGTTCGGACACCTGGCTATGGGCATCGTAGGCGGGGCTGCCAAAGTCACCGGCCGATGCCTCAGACTCGGGCACCTCTGAAAGACTGCTCAGCGCATCACGCGGAGACGACCAGGCCTTGAGAATCTGCACGCTCAGCCAATAGGCGAGTGCCCCAGATGGCCCGGGAAGGATAACGAACCAGAAGATCACTCCGAAGACATGGCGCTGCGCGGCAATCAGCGCGAGCCTTATGGATTCTCGGGCAATTGCCTGGGCGTCGCCCCGCTCTGCCGCTGCCTGGGCGGGGCGGTCTGCCTGCGTCTGACGCACCCAGTCTTGAAACACCTCGCGTGCCCTACCGAGGTCGTCGGTTTTGAGCGCCGACTGGATCTCGTTAAACCAATGACTGAACTGCCGAAAGCCGAGCGTGAGGTACAGGATGGCCACGATTCCCAGAAGCTCAAGCAGGGGGTGAATCAGACCCAGCAGCCAGGTTACTGTCAGGCCGAGCAACGCCCCTCCGCCGACAACGAGCCACCAGGCCACCCAGATGGACTGCTCTTCATCGGGGGCCGCCATAAGCCGAAGCCGCCGAAGCTGCTGGTCAATCCAGCCTTGAATGGCATTGGAGGGCCGCATGGGCTGAACCTGCTCTAGCAAGAGGGCGATGAGAAGGCTAATCAGGGTCATGACAACTCAGAGGGCTTTCGGGCGTGACTGGTTCCAGGCGGCATGTAGAAAATGATAGAGGTTTCGTATCATGGCTGCAGTCGCTCCCCAGATGAACTGGCCGTGATACGGGATCGCAAAAAACTCGATCACTTCCGATTCTAGCTGCACCTGACGCAGTTCATGGTTTCGGGGGTTCATGAGAAACGCCAATGGCACCTGCAGTATTTCTTCTACCTCGAAAGGATCGGGTCGCAGGCAGTAGCCCGCAGTGAGCACGCTGAGCACCGGTGTCACCCGAAACCCGGTAACCGTAATGTATTCGGGAAGTGTCAACAGGGGCTGTATCCAGCGCCTTTGCAGACCCACCTCTTCCTCTGCCTCACGGCAGGCCGCATCAATGGCAGATGGGTCGAAAGACTCCATGCGTCCACCGGGAAAACTAATCTGACCAGGATGGTCTTTGAGGTGTAGCGGCCTGCGGGTAAGTATCAGTTCTGATGACTCTGGGCAGACCGCAATGAGCACTGCGGCGGGGTGAAGGCTGGGAAGGTCAAGCAGACGGTGGCGCCTGTCTGCCAAGAGCTCTGGCTGCCACAGGGGAAACGCAGGGTCACTTTGGGCCCGACGGCACCATCGAACGATCTCTTCAATGCTGAGCGCTTCTGGGGGAACAGAAGGCCCATCGAGCCGCGCCACAACGGGCGCGGCCTGGGGGTCGAAGGGTGGCTTTCGCAGAATATCGGACTGCGCGAACGACCCTGCTATGCCTTACGCCGCAGGGGTGTCGGGCGTTGCTTCTGGCTCTTCCCGCGAGGGCTGGCCCGAGGCCACAGCAATAGACAGGCCTTTGGACTGAAGCTTTTCGCGGATACGGGCAGACTTGCCGGAGCGCTGACGCAGGTAGTAGAGCTTGGCTCGCCGGACATCGCCACGGCGCTTTACCTCGATCTTTGCAATCAGGGGCGAATAGAGCTGAAAGGTGCGCTCTACGCCTTCTCCTGCCGAAATTTTGCGAACAATAAAAGAAGAGTTCAGGCCACGGTTGCGCTTGGCAATCACAACGCCTTCATAGGCCTGCAGCCGCTTTCGGGTGCCTTCCACAACGTTGACGCTTACCACGACGGTGTCGCCGGGTGAAAACTCGGGCACGGTCTTGTTAAGACGTGCAATCTCTTCCTGCTCAAGGGTACGAATTAAATCCATAATGGCTCCACGGGTCATCGTTGGGGTGGCTGGCCGGGCCCCACAAGAGGATGGCAAAGGGTTTTAGACTGACCTTTTTACAAGATCTGGCCTGCGGGACTGCGTAAGCAGATACGCCTGCTCTTTCCGCCAATTTGCTATTTTGCCATGATGCCCAGATAAAAGCACGGAAGGCACAGCCCTACCTGCAAAGACCTCCGGCCGGGTGTAGTGGGGATGGTCGAGCAGCGGTTCGATAAATGACTCCGCCACAGAAGACATCTCATCATTAAGCACCCCAGGAAGGCGTCGCACCAGGGCGTCCATAAGGGCCAGTGCGGCGATCTCTCCGCCAGACAGCACAAAGTCTCCCAGACTGATCTCTTGGTCGACGTACTGGTCGATAAACCGTTGGTCAATGCCCTCGTATCGCCCGCAGACCAGCGTGAACTCGGCAATCGCGGAGCTGTCCGGGGTTGCGCCATGCGGCGAGGCTCTTGCCTTGTCTGACTGCTGCAGAATCCAGGCCCTTTGCGCCTCAATCCAGGACTGGGTAAGCGGGGTTCCTGCAGGCGAAAAAAGAATCACCGGTCCGGGAGAATACGGGGCCGAAGCCTTGCGAATGGCCTCAATGCAGCCTGCCAGGGGTTCGGCCATCATCACCATGCCGGGGCCGCCACCATAGGGCCGGTCATCCACGGTCTGGTGCGGATCGTGGGTGAACTGCCTTGGGTTCCAATGGCTAACCGCCACGCGGTTCTGGCTCACGGCCCGGCCGCAGACCCCAAGCCTCTGCCAGGGCGCAAAGAACTCCGGAAACAAAGACACGATCTGAAACCGTACCACCGGCCCCGCCGTTGGCCCCTCATTTGGCCCCGCCCGGGTATCGGTTGCAGTGTCTACCGCCAGTTTTGTGGCTGAGTCGCCCAGGTCTTGCCCAGCGTCGGTATCGGCGGGAAGGTTCATGTCCAGTCCTTTTCCCAGTGGACCACCATGGGTGTGCTGTCGCTACCCAGCGAGACAACGTGCTTCTCCACTAAAGGAATGTAATGCTGGCCCACCACCAGCCAGTCTTGCTGGCCATTGGTTTCGAGTCGGTCTACATGGCCCAAAAGGTCTCCCGTGGCACTGCGAACCTCTCTTCCCACCAGGTCTGACCAGAGAACCGGGGTCTGGTCGGGTTCCTGCAGGGTTACATTACTGTTGCGCGTCGTACCCAGGCGAACCCCTACCAGCGACTCGGCATCCTGGCGATTCCTGCTGCAGGAAAGCGTGAGGCAGAAATCGCTGCCCCGTGGGCTGCACGATAAGACCTTAGTGAGCCGCCAGCCGGCAGCGGACCGCAACCAGACCTGCTTAAGGCCCGGGATAAGAGAACCAGAAACTCCGGGCAGAGCACCAGCGCCAGAGGCGACCGGCGATGACAGATGCAACTGAACGCGTTTTGCTTCTGCCAGAGGCCGGGCACGAACCTGACCCTTCAGGCCAATGGCCGCGGTAATGAGGGCAAGACCAGTGAATCCAGAAGGTGGGGAATCCTCGAAAGCCACCACGGCGCGAGGCGGGGGATTTTCAGGACTGCCGAGCAGGCTGGCCCTGCGGGACCGAAACGTGTCGGCGATGCGGGAACGGGGTTGGGCAGAAATGTTGCGTAAGGGCAACGCTGCCTCACCGACCCCTGCATGGCACAGGGTTCTGCCTTACGCGGCAGCCCC
This sequence comes from Betaproteobacteria bacterium, assembly GCA_016868305.1. Taxonomy (GTDB): domain Bacteria; phylum Pseudomonadota; class Gammaproteobacteria; order Burkholderiales; family Burkholderiaceae_A; genus Hahnella. The sequence continues at coordinate 102,466 of VGHK01000001.1, forward strand.
GGTGCTGGCTTTCTGGCCTTCGAATGTCTTTACCAGCTGGCTAACCCGCGGGCTAATCTGGGCGCCAACGCCCTGCCAGTAGGCAACCCGGTCGAGCGATATCGTAAGCCCAGAGTCGTTGCCACGGACAATGGGGTTAAAGAATCCGAGGCGTTCAATAAACCTACCGTCGCGACGATTTCGCGAATCCGTGGCAACCACGTGGTAAAAAGGGCGCTTGTGCGACCCGCCTCGGGCCAGTCGAATAACAACCATGCTGTGATTTCCTTAAATTTCCTTAAACTGCTGACGCAGCGACTCGATAGTGACTTGCTAGTGACTCGATCAAAAGTCTCAAATTATAGCATCCCAAGGCCTGTAGCCCAAGTGCCGCAAGGGCTTTCTGGCCGTCGGGCCCTCCTGGGGGCAGCCGCCGCCGCGGCAATGGCCTTATCGATACCAGCGGTGGGCCAGGCTCCAGTACGTCGTGCGGTGTCGGTCAAGGCCAGCGGCGGTATTCCTGATTGGCTCGATAGCGCCTCGGTGCAGGCCTTTTGGCAGCAGTTGCAGTCGGAGCATCAGCTCGCTGAGCCCTGGCTGGCCCGTCAGTTTTCGGGCCTGTTGCGCCAAGACCGGGCCCTTCAGCTTGTCAATCCCGATCCGGCCATAGCCCAGGACCGTCCTAAGCCTTCGTTGTCGCGGTCGCTTGCCCGAAACCTTGATACCCGAACACAGCAAGAGGGAAGGGCGCTCTTGGTAAAGGAACAGCTTTTTCTTGCCCGGGCAGAAGACCTCTACGGGGTTCCGCCTGAGGTGGTTGTGGGAATCCTGGGCGTGGAGACCCGCTACGGCCGTATTCGCGGATCGTTCCCAACGCTCGATACGCTGGCCAGCCTGGCCTTCTTATCCCCCCGTCGGCAAGACTTCTTTCGCCGAGAGCTCGGCCATTTGCTCTTGATGGGTCATCGCGGAACTCTCGACCTGTCGAAAACCCAAGGATCCTTCGCGGGGGCCTTGGGAATTCCGCAGTTCATGCCCTCGAGCTGGCAGTCTTGGGCGGTGGACTTCGACCAGGACGGCAGGGCAGACCTGATCAACAGCATGCCCGATGCCATGGGGTCTGTGGCGCACTTCTTAAAAGAGCATGGCTGGGTCCGGGGCCTGCCAAGCTTTGTCTCCTTGGGCAGCACCCTTGCGGTCGACCCATCGCCGTTTATGGTGCAGGGCCTTGAGGCGCAGCACACTGCAGGAGATATGGCTCGCGCCGGCCTGCTGCCCCGAGACCTCGAGCTCGCCCCGCAGACGCCTGCAAGCATCATCGCTCTGCCAGAGCCTGATCTGGCACCGGTTTATTGGCTCGTTACCCCCAACTTTTTCGCGGTCACCCGCTATAACCGCAGCTACCTCTATGCTGCCTCGGTCTTGAGTCTCGCCCAGGCAATTCGTTAATAAAAATGACCCAGATATCTTTGAGTGAAAACAACCTGGTCTGGGTCGACATGGAAATGAGTGGCCTTGACCCCGAGCAGAACCGCATTCTTGAAGTTGCGGTGGTGGTTACCTGCCCGCAGCTCACGCCCGTTGCCGAAGGGCCTGTGCTTGTTGTGCATCAGACCGATGCCCATATGTCGACGATGGACAGCTGGAATAAGGGCACGCATACCCGATCGGGGCTCGTAGACCGGGTTAAGGCCTCCCCCTTTGCCGAGGCCGATGTGGAGCAGACCCTTATAGACTTTTTGAAGGCCTTTGTTCCGCCGGGTAAGTCGCCGCTCTGTGGCAACACGGTGCACCAAGACCGGAGGTTTCTGCTGCGCTACATGCCGCGGCTAGAGGCTTATTTTCATTATCGCAATATCGATGTCAGTACCATTAAAGAACTCTGTCGCCGATGGCGTCCAGACATTCTTAAGGGCTTTGAGAAAAAAGGCGCCCATACCGCGCTGGCCGACATCCAGGAGTCGATCGAGGAACTCAGGTACTACCGCAAAAACCTCATGCCACTGAGCTACTCCGACTTTGTTCGCTCTTGAAGATAAAACCGTGTGCGCTCCGGTCGATTGGGGTTACGCGGGATTTCAAGAACGGTAACCCAGCCCTCGGGAACAAAGCTTGATGTGGATAGCCGCCAGTGGCACTGGCCATAGCTGGGTCCGGCCAAAGGCAGGCTAAGGCTGGAGAGCACAATCGCCCGACTTGTCAGGTCGGTGCCCGGTGCCTGCACGCAGGTCTGCGCTGGTCTGAGGCTTGCCAATGGTACCGCTCGATCTATCGCCGACTGAATGCCGGCTACCGCATGGCCGTAGCCCCGGTTAATCTCCAGGGCGGGCAGTAGCAGGTTCATCATCAGCACCCAGGCGAGGCTCACCCCCCCAGCCGAGAGCACCACCGGCCGCCAAAGACGGTTTTCTCCTCGCCCGATACGCCAGGTAATCAAGGCAATCCAGAGGCCACTGACCGAGACCCCCGCAAGCAACTCGAAAAGACTCGCATCGCCGGTAACGCCCGGTGCAAGAAAGTCTAGTCGGCTCGCCAGTTGTTCCGGAAAACCAAAAACAATCGCCGACCAATAGAGCCAGATGAGAACTCCTAGGCCCGTAAAGACCACCACGGCAAACCAGTCTACGAGGCTCGTCACCGATCGCGGCAGCGACAAGAGCCCGTAAGCGGCCAGGCAGGAGAGCAGGGCCACCGGCATGAACCGTGCCGGATTACCCCCTCCAAGGCCCAATCCGTAGACGAGGATCCATGGCAGAAGCAAAGCGGCCATCATCTGCAGGTGGAAAAGGCGCCAGAGCCCATGGCGCCATGCCTGAACCATAAGCGTAAGAACCATGGGCCACAAGGGCCACCATGACCATGCCCAGGTCTCAGGGCCATGCAGCAGCGATCGGGGTATGGCGGTCTGCTGAGAATCCCACCAGGTTTTCAGCACCGCCTCTTGGTCGAAGGCAATCACCGCCATCAACCACAGCCCGAGGCCCAGGCATAAGACCGGCAGTCCGATACGCAAGAGCGTTGGGGCAATCAGACGCCATGGCGCAACGAACAGGCAGGCCATGGTGATGCCTGCGAGCGCTGCCAGCAGAAACCGTAGCCCCTCATTGAAAAACCCAAAGGCAGTAAGCACCCCAATCCACAGGCCTGCCTGTCGGGGCCTTTCGGGAGCGACTGCCATAGCCCAGAGCAGGCCTGCGGTGAGGCAGAAATGCAGGGCATGCGGGCTGGCCTCATGCCAGCGGGCGAATGCGCCAATGCAGGCAAGCGCCAGCAGCACCGCGCAGTCGGCCATCGTGGTTGCAAAGGCCGGCGCGGTCGGGCCAATGCCAAGCGGGTCGTCTGGACGTGCCTCCCGCCTGCGCGAGAGCCGATGGGTGGCCTGCCAGAGGCATACCAGACCGCCCAGAATCCAGACAACCAGACTGATTCTCCCCGCCGCATGCAGGCTCTCTATAGAGACCGGGAATCCAGCCAGGCCGCCAGCGAAGAGGGCCCAGACTGCCATGCCCAGCGCCATCCACCAGGCAGTCAGCGGCCCTTCGCTGAGCAGGGCTCCGCCCTGGAGCTGGGAAAAAAGAAGCGAACCCACGGCATCGCCAAGCGATACTACAGACGCGTCTAAGGGCTGAAGCGCCTGCAGAATCGAGCGCGCCTGCGCCATACCCAGAAGGTCTGGCCCTTGCCAGGGGCCATGGGTAAACAGGCCCGACCAGAGATAGAGAATCCCCAGAAGAACCAATACCCATCGGGGCACATGCTGCGTGGCGCTAGCGGCAAGACCTGGCAGCGGCCGAGGAGGCCGCCACGACCGAATGTGGTCTCGCATGCCAGAGGAGACAGTCACCGTTAACGACCCTCAGGGTAGAAACGGCCGGGGTGAGAAGGCGGTGGCCTGGGCCTGACCCTGCAAGGCCCTTGGGCTAGCTGGCGGACTTGGCTCCAGCGCCGCGCTTGGCACCAAACTTTTGGCGGAACTTTTCCACCCGGCCGGCGGTATCCATGATCTTCTGGGTGCCGGTGTAGAAAGGATGAGACTCTGAGCTGGTATCGAGCTTGTACAAGGGATAGTCTTTGCCGTCTTTCCACTTGATCGTCTCGCGGGTATTCACCGTGGAGCGGGTGACGAAGCTGAAGTCGTTGGAGAGGTCGACAAAGACAACCTCGCGATAGTTAGGGTGAATGCCCTCTTTCATAGCTGCTGTTCCTTAACGTGGCGGATCGCCGGTCTTTTATCGATTGCCTGAAAGGCTTGACGCAACTTTCAGGATAAAAGACTACGTGTCCTTGTGAAATTAGCCAATGAGTATATAGGAATTAGGTCTTACAAGCCCGCTGCCCTAGCCCCCGCGCTTCATCATGTCGAAAAATTCGCTGTTGTTCTTAGTCTGCCTTACTTTATCAAGCAGGAATTCCATCGACTGGATCTCGTCCATATCGTGCAAGAGCTTTCGCAGAATCCAGATCTTTTGCAGCAGATCGGCAGGAATGAGCAGTTCTTCTTTGCGGGTACCTGAACGGTTGATGTTGATCGCAGGATAAACACGCTTCTCAGCCAGGCGCCGCTCAAGATGCACTTCCATATTGCCTGTGCCCTTGAACTCCTCGTAGATCACCTCATCCATGCGGGACCCGGTTTCGATGAGTGCGGTGGCGATAATGGTGAGCGACCCCCCTTCTTCGATATTGCGGGCCGCTCCAAAGAATCGCTTCGGTCGGTGCAGGGCATTGGCATCCACGCCGCCCGTAAGCACCTTGCCAGAGGTGGGCACCACCGTGTTGTAGGCGCGTGCCAAGCGGGTGATGGAATCGAGCAGAATGACCACATCTTTTTTGTGCTCAACCAGGCGCTTGGCCTTTTCGATGACCATCTCGGCCACCTGAACATGACGCGTGGCAGGCTCATCAAATGTGGAGGCCACCACCTCGCCGCGCACAGAGCGTTGCATTTCGGTGACCTCTTCGGGGCGCTCATCGATCAGCAGAACAATCAGCACCACCTCGGGGTGGTTGGTGGTAATAGCATGCGCAATGTGCTGCATCATTACCGTTTTGCCGCTTTTGGGAGAGGCAACCAACAGGCCACGCTGTCCCTTGCCGATGGGCGCGATCATGTCGATGATGCGGCCCGTAATGTTCTCTTCTCCCTTCATGTCCCGTTCAAGCTTCAGGGGCTTGTTGGGAAACAGCGGGGTGAGGTTCTCAAAAAGGATTTTATTTTTAGAGGCCTCGGGCGGCTGTCCGTTGATCCGGTCTACCTTCACCAGGGCAAAGTACCGCTCACCGTCTTTGGGGGTGCGAACCTCACCCTCTATTGAGTCTCCCGTATGAAGATTAAAACGGCGAATCTGAGAGGGCGACAGATAGATATCGTCGGTACTTGCAAGGTACGAAGATTCCGGTGCTCTGAGAAAGCCAAAGCCATCGGGTAACACCTCCAGCACGCCGTCACCAAAGATCTGCTCGCCGGTCTTTGCCTTTCTTTTGAGAATGGCAAACATCAGTTCCTGCTTGCGAAGCCGGCTGGCATTGTCGATTTCCAGAGTGCTGGCCAGCTCGACGAGCTGGGTTACGGGCATAGCCTTTAATTCAGACAGATACATGAGAAGAAGAGAAGAGGAGGAGAGAAAAGGCTTTAGATCTGACTATCGATCCAGGCCGTGAGCTGGGACTTTGCTGCTGCCCCGACCTTTTGCGAGACCACTGCTCCGTTTTTAAACAGGATGAGGGTGGGAATGCCGCGGATGCCATGCTTTGCAGGAACCGCCGCGTTTTCGTCGACGTTGAGCTTGGCAACGGTGAGCTTGCCGCCGTATTCCTTGGCAATCTCTTCAACGATCGGGCCAATCATTTTGCAGGGGCCACACCATTCGGCCCAGAAGTCTACTAAGACAGGGAGATCGGATTTCAATACATCGGACTCGAAGCTTGCATCGGTAACAACTTTTACGGAATCGCTCATGATTATTCGGAAAAATAAATAAGGGGAAGGTGAAGGGGCCCTCGCGAGGTGCACCAGAGACAGCCAGACAGTGAAATAAAAACGCCTTTGGGAGACCGGGGAGGAATCGTATTGCGCGGCTGCTACTAGGGATTGGGGCGAAGGGCAGCCGATCTAGGCCGGTAGTGTAGCGCATAAGCCCCTGACGCGCGCAACCCCTTCGCTTGATACACTGCTTGCTGGCGGGCCGCCCCGCATTGTGAGCCTGTGAACCTGGTCAGGTCGGGAACGAAGCAGCCACAGCGGGTCCTTGCAAGTGCCGGGGGTCCGGCTCGCCTCCTTTGCGTTCCGATGTTCCCTATGCATGCTCTGCACACTATGCCTTTTGCCTGTCTTATCGCCTTGACGAAAAACCTGTCTCTTACACGATGACAGGACTATTCGAAGACCTCCCTTCTGCCGGGGCGCAGGCACCGGTTGCGCTGGCGCGCAAGTGGCGGCCGCGCAGCTTTGCCACCGTGGTCGGCCAGGACCATGTGGTGAGGGCTCTCCAGCATGGGCTTGCCCAGAACCGGCTGCACCATGCCTACCTTTTGACAGGCTCGCGTGGGGTAGGAAAGACCACCCTTGCTCGCATTCTTGCCAAGGCCCTGAACTGCGAGACAGGCCTTGTGGCAGAGCCCTGCGGCCAGTGTGGCAGCTGCCAGGAAATCGATGCCGGGCGGTTCGTGGACTACATCGAAATCGATGCCGCTTCTAACCGTGGGGTCGCCGAGATACAGCAGCTGCTTGAGCAGTCCCGTTTTGCCCCCACCTCAGGCCGTTACAAGGTCTATGTCATCGACGAGGTACACATGCTCTCGGGGCATGCCTTTAACGCCATGCTCAAAACCCTTGAAGAGCCCCCCGCGCAGGTGAAGTTCATTCTTGCCACCACAGACCCGCAGAAGATCCCGGTTACCGTGCTCTCGCGTTGCCTGCAGTTCAGCCTGAAAAACCTGCGCGTCGATGCGCTAGAAGGCCATCTGCATTTTGTGCTTCAGCAAGAGGGCGTGGTTGCCGAGTCCTCTGCGGTGCATGCGCTGGCCCGTGCCGCCCAGGGCTCTGTGCGTGATGCCCTTTCGCTTACTGATCAGGCGATTGCCTATGGCGGCGGCACGATCAGTCAAGAGGCCGTCGACCAGATGCTTGGTCTGGTGCATAGAGAGGCTCTGATTGCGCTGGCGGGGCATCTTGCCCGGGGCGAGGCCCAAGACAGCCTTGCCACGGCCGAGGCCCTGGTCACCGCAGGGGCGTTGGCCGATGCGGTTCTCGAGTCTCTTGCCCGGATCTATCACGAGGCGGCCCTCGTGTCGGCGCTGGGCCTTTCCGATGCGGTCTCTGACCCGGCTATCGCACCTTTGGCCCAGGCGCTTGGGCCTGAGCGGGCCCAGTTGGGCTACCAGATTCTGGTGCTGGGGCGGCGAGACCTTGCCCTGGCCCCCGATGAGTCCACCGGGCTGCAGATGACCCTGCTGCGGCTTCTGGCATTTTCTCCAGAAACTGTGGCTGGCGAACCGGGCGGTGCTGGCGGCCGTTCTGGCCAGAGGTCTGCAGTAAAGGCAGCAGCGCTGGTTGCCGCATCCGGGCAGCGACAGGCACCCCGCGTGGCGCCCCAGGCCAAAATAACTGCCGCGGTGCCGACTGCCCAGGAGCCTCTTTCAGCTCTGACGCCAGCCCGCTGGCCAGAGGTCGCCCGGTGTCTTAGTCTCGCGGGCCTGTCGCGGCAGTTTGCCCAGCAGTCTGGCTTTGAAGGATTCCACCCGCAGCGTGCAGACCAGCTTCTGTTCAGTGTTCCGCTGGATGCCCTCGCCGAGGAGGCCGTTGTGCATAGGGTAACGACCAGCCTCGAGGAGTACTTTGGCCAGAAGCTGAAGCTTCAGGTGCGGGTTTCCGCGCCAAGCGGGCCCACCGCCGCCGCCCAGGATGCAGGCAAAAGGGCCCAGGCACTTGCCGATGCTGAGGCCTCAATTGTCCAGTCTGCCCTAGTTCAGAATCTTATTCGCAGGTTTGATGCGAAGATCATTCCCGGATCAATCCGGCCGATCGGTGAAGCGACGCAGTCGGCCGACTCGTTGCCCCCGGCCGATCCAATAACGGCAGCGATGCCATCTCCAGGAGAACCACGATGATGAAAGGTCAGATTGCCGGGCTGATGCGGCAGGCCCAGCAGATGCAGGAGAAGATCAAACAGGCGCAAGACTCCCTGGCGGATCTTCAGGTAGAAGGCCAGGCGGGTTCCGGCCTGGTAAAGCTTGTCATGACCGGTAAGCATCAGGTGAAGTCTCTGGCGATCGACCCGAGCCTCATGACCAGCGACCCCGATGACCGCGAGACCCTGCAAGACCTGCTGGTTGCGGCAGTCAATGATGCGGTGGCTAAGGTAGAGCAGATGTCTAACGAGCGAATGTCTGCGGTCACTGCAGGGCTACCCTTGCCTCCTGGCTTTCGCCTCTAGTTTAAGTAAAAGGCTGGGATGGCTGGATCGCTGTCTCGTGCGGATTCTGTGGGCGCGGCGCCAAGCCTTGCGGCCCTCACCGAGTCCTTTGCGCGCCTTCCGGGCGTGGGTCCGAAGACGGCACAGCGCATGGCCTTTCATCTGCTGCAGCATGACCGCGAAGGGGCAGAGCAGCTGGGCCATAGCCTGCTCAATGCCCTCTCCAGGCTAGAGCCCTGCCGTCGTTGCAATACCTTCTCCGAGCAGCCGGTATGTCCTACCTGTCTTGATGAGACCAGAGACCATGGACAGCTCTGCGTCGTGGAAAGCCCCGCAGACCTGCTTGTCATGGAACAGACCCGAAGCTATCGGGGGCTGTACTTTGTCCTGATGGGGCGGCTTTCGCCGCTCGATGGCCTTGGCCCCGCACAGCTGCCTTTAGAGCGTCTGCTCGAACGCGCGCGCGAAGAGGCACTTACCGAGGTGATTCTCGCCACCAACTTCACGCCCGAGGGCGAGGCCACCGCCCATGCCATTACGGGGCTGCTGCAGAGTCTGATACGAGCCGTGCCGCTTCGTATTACCCGGCTTGCCCGCGGCGTTCCGCTGGGCGGAGAGCTGGAATATGTCGACCTGGGTACTGTTGCCCAGGCCTTCCGTGACCGTCGCGAAAAGGAGCCTTCCAAATGACGACCGCCCTGTGGTGTCTTCTGATCAGTATGTTTCTGCCTATTGTCTGCGCGGGAATATCCAAGGCCGGCGGCCAGGGCTATGACAATGCGCAGCCGCGAGACTGGCTGGCCCGCCAGGAGGGCTTTCGCGCCCGCGCGGTAGCGGCCCAGCAGAACAGCTGGGAGGCCCTGATTATCTTTGCCATCGCTGTGCTTGTGGCCCATGGTGTGGCGGGGCCCTTGGAATCGGTAGACCAGATGGCAGTAGCCTTCGTTCTGGCGCGTCTGGCCTACATTGTTGCCTATGTCGCGAACTGGGCCCTGTTCCGGTCTCTGGTCTGGCTGCTGGGGTTCTTCCTTAGCATTTCCATCTTTGTTGCTGCCGCCTAGTAGGCCTTGTCTTCCCCGGCTGCCTTGCCGCCGGGGCTGTTGCGGGTCGGCGAGAGATATCAAGGGACATCGCAGCATATTTCTAGCTTGGGCTTCGCCGAACCGTAATTCCGCTCCTTTATAATCGTCAAAATTACAAGGAGTTTATTTTGCAGGTTCGCCAGCTGCTGGCCGCGGTGCAGACCGATGCGGCCGGATTCTCTTCGTCTGTGTCTTCTCAGTTTCCCATTGCTGTTCTTGCCCTTGCCGATGGCAGTCTTTTCGAAGGCTTCTCAATTGGTAGCCCCGGACAGACCACCGGCGAGGTGGTCTTTAATACGGCCTTAACGGGCTACCAGGAAATCCTTACGGATCCCAGCTACTGCCAGCAGCTCGTCACCCTTACCTATCCGCATATCGGCAACACCGGCTGGAATAGCGAAGACCATGAGTCGGCAAAGGTGCAGGCAGCAGGCCTGATCGTGCGCGACCTTCCACAAGTGGTGTCAAGCTTTCGCAGCGAGCAGAGCCTTTCAGACGCACTGCAGGCCGCGGGCATAGTAGCCATAGCGGGTATCGATACCCGGGCCCTCACCCGTCGGCTGCGCGAAACCGGGGCACAGTCGGGGGCCATTGTCTGTGCAGAAGGCTCTGGGCTGATGTCAGGCATGCAGTCGCTCGCTGATCGGGCGGTAATGCTTGCCCGTTCGTTCCCAGGGCTGGTGGGTGCCGACCTTGCGCAGAAAGTATCAACAGAAAAGTCCTATCGCTGGACAGAGGGCAGCTGGCAGCTGGTCTCGGCCATGACCGGTGCCCCCGCATCAAATACGGCCTTCGCCCAGCAACGGCAATCCCCTGCCGAGGCTGCGCCCCATGTCGTAGCCTACGACTTTGGCATCAAGTACAACATTCTGCGTCTGCTGGTCGACCGTGGCGCCACGGTAACCGTGGTGCCGGCCAAGACGTCGTATGCTGATGCCCTGGCGCTTAAGCCCCAGGGCATTTTTCTCTCCAATGGGCCGGGAGACCCACAGCCCTGCGACTATGCCATCGCCGTGGCACAGCAGGCGATGGCAGATCGCCTTCCGCTGTTCGGCATCTGCCTGGGGCATCAGATCATGGCCCTGGCCGCAGGTGCCAAGACCTTAAAGATGAAGTTTGGCCATCACGGTGCCAACCATCCGGTACAAGACCTCGCCTCGGGCCGCGTTTTTATAACCTCGCAGAACCACGGATTTGCGGTTGACCCGCAGAGCCTGCCCGCGCAGCTTAAGGTAACCCACGTGTCACTGTTCGATGGCTCGATTCAAGGTCTCGCCCATACCCAGGCCCCTGCCTATTGCTTTCAGGGGCACCCTGAGGCAAGCCCTGGGCCGCACGACATCATCCCCTTATTCGACCCGTTCTTTAATGCGATGGCGCGGGCGGTAAAGGCGGTGGCCCATGCCTAAGCGCAGCGATATCAAAACCATTCTCATTATCGGGGCGGGCCCCATTGTCATTGGCCAGGCCTGCGAGTTTGACTATTCCGGTGCCCAGGCCTGCAAGGCGTTGAAGCAAGAGGGCTTTAAGGTGGTGCTGGTCAACAGCAACCCGGCCACCATTATGACCGACCCCGAAACGGCCGACGTCACCTATATTGAGCCGATCACCTGGCAGATGGTCGCGCGCATTATTGAGAAAGAACGGCCCGATGCCCTACTGCCCACGATGGGTGGGCAGACCGCACTGAACTGTGCGCTTGATCTCGCCCGCGAAGGGGTTCTTGCAAAGTACAAGGTAGAGCTCATCGGTGCGCGGGAAGAGGCCATCGAGAAGGCCGAAGATCGCCAGAAGTTTAAGCAGGCCATGACCAAGATTGGTCTTGCGTCTGCCCAGTCCGGCGTGGCCCATTCTATGGAAGAGGCCTGGCAGGTGCAGCGCCAGATCGCCGAACTGACTGGCAGTGCGGGCTTTCCCATGGTGATTCGCCCAAGCTTTACCCTGGGCGGCACGGGCGGCGGTATTGCCTACAACGCCGAAGAATTCGAGACTATTTGTAAGCGGGGCCTGGAGGCCTCTCCCACCCGTGAGCTGCTTATTGAAGAGTCGCTTATTGGCTGGAAAGAGTTTGAGATGGAGGTGGTGCGCGATAAGGCCGACAACTGCATCATCGTCTGCTCCATTGAGAACCTCGACCCCATGGGTATTCACACCGGAGACTCGATCACGGTGGCGCCTGCGCAGACGCTGACCGACAAGGAATACCAGATCATGCGCAACGCCTCGATCGCTATTCTGCGAGAGATTGGCGTGGATACTGGGGGCTCGAATGTGCAGTTCGCCATCAATCCCACCAATGGCCGCATGATCGTGATCGAGATGAACCCCCGGGTCTCGCGGTCTTCGGCCCTGGCCTCTAAGGCCACGGGCTTTCCGATTGCCAAGGTAGCGGCCAAGCTCGCGGTGGGCTATACCCTCGATGAACTGCGTAACGAGATCACCGGCGGGGCTACACCGGCCTCGTTTGAGCCTTCCATCGACTATGTGGTCACCAAGGTGCCGCGCTTTGCCTTTGAAAAATTCCCACTTGCCGATGTCCATCTCACCACCCAGATGAAGTCTGTGGGCGAGGTCATGGCCATGGGCCGCACCTTTCAGGAGTCGTTTCAGAAGGCCCTGCGTGGTCTCGAAGTGGGCGTCGATGGCCTGAACCAGAAAACAGTGGACCGCGAGCGTATTGAAGAAGAGCTGGGCGAACCCGGCCCCGAACGTATCTGGTACGTGGGTGATGCCTTTGCCCAGGGGTTTACCGTCGAAGAAGTCTTTGCGCTGACCCATATCGACCGGTGGTTTCTGGTGCAGATCGAAGAAATCGTGCGCATCGAGATGGCCCTTGAGAAAAAGACCCTGGCCGAGATTGATGCGGAGCTTTTCTTCGAACTAAAGCGTAAGGGATTCTCCGACAGACGGCTCGCCTACCTGCTCGATACCTCTGAGGCCGAGGTACGCAAGCAGCGCCATGCTCTTGGCGTGCGGCCCGTGTATAAACGTGTGGACACCTGTGCGGCCGAGTTTGATACCGGCACGTCCTACTTTTATTCCACCTATGAAAAAGAATGTGAGGCTCGGCCCACCGATCGCAAGAAGGTAATCGTGCTGGGGGGCGGGCCAAACCGCATTGGCCAGGGCATTGAGTTTGACTACTGCTGTGTCCATGCGGCCATGGCCCTGCGTGACGATGGCTTTGAGACCATCATGGTGAACTGTAACCCCGAGACGGTCTCCACCGACTACGACACCAGCGACCGGCTCTATTTTGAGCCGCTCACGCTGGAAGACGTGCTTGAGATCGTCGACATCGAAAAGCCTGTGGGGGTGATCGTGCAGTATGGCGGTCAGACCCCGCTGAAGCTTGCCAAGGCTTTAGAGGCTGCCGGGGTGCCGATTGTCGGCACCTCACCCGAATCCATTGACATTGCCGAAGACCGCGAGCGGTTCCAAAAACTACTTACCAAGCTTGAACTCTTGCAGCCGCCCAACCGCACCGCTCGCAATGAAGAAGAGGCTATGCGCCTTGCCCAGGAAATCGGCTATCCCTTGGTGGTACGCCCGAGCTACGTGCTCGGCGGCCGGGCTATGGAGATTGTCCATGAACAGAAAGACCTCGAGCGCTACATGAAGGAGGCCGTGAAGGTCTCAAACGATTCGCCTGTGCTGCTTGATCGGTTTTTAAACGACGCCATCGAGGTCGACGTGGACTGCCTGTCTGATGGCAAGCGTGTGTTTATTGGTGGCGTTATGGAGCACATAGAGCAGGCCGGGGTGCACTCGGGCGACTCCGCCTGCAGCCTGCCGCCCTATTCTCTGCCAGATGCCGTGGTCACCGAGCTAAAGCGTCAGACCGAGATCATGAGCCGGGCGCTTCATGTGGTTGGCCTAATGAACGTGCAGTTTGCCATTCAGGGCCAGACCGTTTTTGTGCTCGAAGTAAACCCTCGGGCCTCGCGCACGGTGCCGTTTGTCTCCAAGGCCACCGGACTGCCTCTGGCAAAAATCGCCGCCCGGGCCATGCTGGGCAAAAGTCTCGACGAACAGAACATTCGCGGTGAGATTGTCCCCCCTTATTTTTCGGTCAAAGAAGCGGTTTTTCCCTTCGTGAAGTTTCCGGGTGTCGATACCATTTTGGGGCCCGAAATGAAGTCCACGGGCGAGGTCATGGGCGTTGGTAAGTCCTTTGCCGAGGCCTTTGTAAAGTCGCAACTGGGCGCCGGCGTACGCCTTCCCGAGCCCGCTCAAACCGGATATGTCTTTCTTAGCGTAAAAAATGCTGATAAGCCAGGTATTGCCCCGGTGGCCCGCAGCCTGCATCAAATGGGCTTTCGGCTGGTAGCCACACGCGGCACAGCCGCCGCTATTTTGGCAGAGGAGATTCCCGTCACCATCGTGAATAAGGTCACCGAGGGCCGACCCCACGTGGTTGATCTCATAAAAAATGGCGAGATCGTCTTTATGGTCAACACCGTGGAAGAACGGCGTAATGCTATGGCCGATTCGCGTTCCATACGCACCACCGGGCTTGCCCAGCGGGTGACCACCTACACCACGCTGGCCGGTGCACGGGCTGCCGTCGAGGGCATGAAGGCTATGGCCGAGGCGAGGCTAGACGTTTATGATCTGCAGTCAATGCACAAGGACCTTGCCCAATGACCACCACTGTCCCTCTTACCGTGCGCGGCTCAGAGATGCTCAAGGCCGAGCTGCACCGGCTTAAGCACCAAGAGCGTCCGGCCGTTATTAACGCCATCTCCGAGGCGCGGGCGCAGGGCGATCTTTCCGAAAACGCCGAATACGACGCCGCTAAGGAGAAGCAGGGCTTCATCGAAGGCCGCATTGCCGAACTGGAGTCAAAGCTTTCCATGGCCCAGGTGATTGACCCCAAGACCCTTGAGCAGGACGGCCGGGTGGTCTTTGGCACCACGGTGCAACTCTCAGACCTCGACTCCGAAGAGACTGTGGTCTATCAGATCGTGGGCGAAGACGAGGCAGACCTGAAAGACCGCAAGATCTCGATATCCAGCCCGATCGCCCGCGCCCTTATCGGTAAGTCGGTGGGCGATGTTGTTACCGTGCAGGCCCCGGGTGGGGGCCGAGAGGTCGAGATACTCGAAGTTCGTTACGAGTAACGGCTGGCGCGCGCTCTGGCAAAAATTCTGGCAAAAAATAAATCCAATCCCGCCTGGATCCATCGTCACGTTACGGATCCTTACGTGCGGCAGGCGCAGCAGAAGGGCTATCGGTCGCGCGCTGCCTTTAAGCTCCTAGAGATCGATGAGAAGGATCACCTTCTTCGCCCTGGTATTACCGTACTGGACCTTGGAGCGGCCCCGGGAAGCTGGTCTCAGGTGATCCGTGAGCGGCTTGCTTATAAATCGGCTGCGCCATTAAAGCCAGGTGAACCGTCGGCTGCGGGCCGTGACTACCCGCAAGATTCCCGCCCGCCCGGTATCCGTGGGCGGGTATTGGCCCTTGATCTTTTGCCGATGGAGCCGATTGCTGATGTAGTGTTTCTACAAGGTGATTTTCGGGACGAGGCCATAGCGGATCTTTTGGCCCAGCAGCTCGGCGACGAGGGAATCGACCTTGTTTTGTCGGATATGGCCCCCAACTTGTCGGGAGTGGGGGTGGCTGATGCCGCCCGAGTGATGCACCTCGGGGAGCTCGCCCTGGAATTTGCTGCGCGATACCTCAAGCCCAACGGGGCTTTGCTGATAAAGACCTTCCAGGGTAGTGGGTATAGCCAGTTGGTGGAGCAGTTCAAGAAAGTCTTTAAGACCGTGGCGCCCCGCAAGCCGGGGGCCTCACGGGCAGAGTCGTCAGAAGTGTTTCTGTTGGGCAGAGATTTAAAAAATCAACTGCTTAAGGGTGAAACAAGGGTTTAAGACGAGTATCCTAAGAAGAATATTGATTTACAGCTGGTGCGTTTCCGCCAGCGCAATACCGGGCAGCTAGCCCAAGGAGTGATGCGTTGAACAATGTTTTCTCAAAAGTAGCCATCTGGATGGTGATCGCTCTGGTGCTGTTCTCTGTCTTTCGGCAGTTTGAAGGCACACAGCCGCGTGGACTCGAGGTCTCCTACTCCCAGTTTATGGAAGAGGCGCGGCAGGGGCGTATCCGCACGGTCATCATTGATGGCAACACCGTTCGGGCCATGACCACGGATGAGCGCCCAATTGTTGTAAATACACCACAAGACCTCTGGATGGTCTCCGACTTGTTGAAGTACGGCGTGGCAGTCTCGGCAAAAGCCGCAGAGCAGCCGTCCTTACTTATGAGCATCTTCGTCTCCTGGTTCCCCATGCTGCTGCTTATCGCGGTCTGGGTGTTCTTCATGCGCCAGATGCAGGGCGGTGGCCGGGGCGGGGCGTTCTCTTTTGGTAAGAGCAAGGCCCGCATGCTCGATGAGAACAACAACAGCATCACATTTGCCGATGTGGCTGGCTGCGATGAGGCCAAAGAAGAGGTGCATGAACTCGTGGAGTTTCTGCGTGACCCATCCAAATTCCAAAAGCTCGGGGGCCGTATTCCACGTGGTGTGCTCATGGTGGGTTCGCCGGGCACAGGTAAAACGCTTCTGGCCAAGGCCATTGCGGGTGAAGCTAAGGTGCCGTTTTTTTCTATCTCAGGCTCTGACTTCGTAGAGATGTTCGTCGGCGTGGGCGCGGCCCGTGTGCGCGACATGTTCGAAAATGCCAAGAAGCATGCGCCCTGCATCATCTTTATTGACGAGATCGACGCCGTTGGCCGGCAGCGCGGTGCTGGCTTAGGCGGTGGTAACGATGAGCGTGAGCAGACGCTTAATCAAATGCTGGTGGAAATGGATGGGTTTGAGACCAACCAGGGCATTATTGTTATTGCAGCCACTAACCGCCCCGACGTTCTTGACCCCGCGCTGCTGCGCCCAGGCCGATTCGATCGTCAGGTGGTGGTGCCGCTGCCCGATGTCCGTGGTCGCGAGCAGATTCTTACCGTGCACATGCGTAAGGTGCCCATGGCCCCCGATGTTAAGGCAGACATTCTGGCCCGGGGCACTCCGGGTATGTCGGGCGCCGACCTGGCCAATCTGGTCAACGAGGCCGCTCTTTTTGCGGCCCGCCGCAATGCCCGGCTTGTCGATATGGACGACTTCGAAAAGGCCAAAGACAAGATCCTTATGGGGGCTGAGCGGCGTTCTATCGTCATGCCCGAAGAAGAGCGTCGTAACACCGCCTACCACGAGTCGGGTCACGCACTGGTTGCGCGCATGATGCCAAAGACCGATCCCGTGCACAAGGTCACCATCATTCCTCGCGGGCGTGCGCTCGGTGTCACCATGCAGCTCCCTGAGGGTGATCGTTACAGCATGGATCGTGAGCGCATGCTCAGCACGATTGCGGTTCTTTTTGGTGGCCGGATTGCCGAAGAGGTGTTTATGAACCAGATGACCACCGGTGCCTCAAACGACTTCGAGCGCGCAACGGGATTGGCTCGTGACATGGTTACCCGGTACGGCATGAGCGAGGCTCTTGGGCCTATGGTCTATGCCGAAAACGAGGGCGAGGTGTTTCTCGGTCGTTCGATCACCAAGACCACCCATGTCTCTGAGTCGACCATGCAAAAGGTAGACGCCGAGATTCGTAAGATCATCGACCAGCAATACGCCGTTGCCCGCAAGCTCATTGAAGACAATAAAGACAAGATGCATGCTATGGCCAACGCCCTGCTCGAATGGGAAACCATCGATGCTGATCAGATCGATGACATTATGTCTGGCCGCTCGCCACGTCCGCCTAAGCAGTCTGGGCCGGGTGGTGGTAATGCCCCCTCGGGCGGTGCAGACCCCAAAGTAGCACCCGATAGCGCTGCGGCACCGGCGTAAGCTCAGGCGCTTCTTCACGGTCGCGAGTCTCAGTAACTCCTGCGTCTGGTCTGGTTCGCTAAAATAGCGGCCCATGACCAGACAATATTTCGGAACGGACGGAATCCGGGGCAGGGTGGGTACCCCACCAATTACCCCGGATTTTGTTTTACGACTTGGCATGGCGGCAGGCCGCATTCTCGCGAGTCATTTTGATGAACCTGCTGTTCTTATCGGCAAAGATACCCGGGTTTCTGGCTACATACTCGAAGCGGCCTTAGAGGCTGGCTTTGCCAGTTCGGGGGTCGATGTGGTTCTCGCAGGTCCCATGCCTACCCCTGCCATTGCCTATCTCACCCGAACCCTGCGTCTGTCGGCTGGGGTCGTCATTAGCGCCTCTCATAACCCGTTTGAGGACAATGGCATCAAGTTCTTCGATGGCCAGGGAGAAAAGCTACCCGATGCGATGGAGCTTGAAATCGAGAAGGTGATCGACCAGCCACAGTTCTGTGCCGACCCACATCTTCTTGGCAAGGCGCGTAGGCTCGACGATGCCGCGGGTCGCTACATCGAGTTCTGTAAGGGCACCTTTCCGTCTCGCCTGTCGCTCAAGGGCCTGCGCATCGTGGTCGATTCTGCCCATGGGGCTGCCTACCATGTGGCGGGGTCCGTCTTTCATGAGCTAGGGGCCGAGGTCATTCCACTAGGCGATGCGCCTGATGGCTTCAACATCAACCAGAACCTGGGTGCGGCCAGCCCCCAGGCAATGGCCCAGAAGGTGCTCGACGTAAAGGCCGATTTCGGCATTGCCCTGGATGGCGACGGAGACCGGCTTGCCATGGCAGACGCCTCGGGCCGACTCTTTAATGGCGATGAGCTTTTGTATGTCTTGGCACGAAGCCGGGTTCGGCATAAGGGCAAAGGCAGTGTGCAGGGCGTGGTCGGCACGCTGATGTCAAACCTGGCCCTGGAGCACCGGCTTGAGGCTATGGGGCTTGATTTTCGGCGGGCCAAGGTAGGCGATCGGTATGTACTTGAGATGCTCAAAGAAACCGGCTGGGAGCTTGGGGGCGAGTCCTCGGGGCACCTGCTCTGTCTTGATAAGCACACCACGGGCGATGGCATTGTGAGTGCGCTGCAGGTGTTGGCTGCCCTGGTATGGTCAGAGCAGTCGCTGGAAGAATACCTGGGCGACCTGCAGCTCTACCCCCAGGTGATGATCAATCACCCCATGGCCGCTGACCTCGACTGGAAGAATCATGCAGGCTTTCAGCGGGTCTATCAGGATGTCTCGCAGGCTATTGAAGGCAGCGGCCGGGTATTGATCCGCCCCTCAGGCACCGAGCCTGTGCTGCGCATTATGGTGGAGTCTCCCGACAAGGCCGAGGCAACCCGGCATGCTCAGGCGCTGGCCGATGCCCTGACATGACCAAGTCCTTCGGCCGGTATCAGCTTGATGCGGGCCGGCCTTGGGTAATGGGAATCCTCAATCTCACTCCTGACTCTTTCTCAGATGGCGGGCTTATTGGTGGTGTCGATCAGGCCGTCGTCCGTGCCGAGGCCTTAAGGCAGCAGGGGGCTGATATCCTCGATATCGGGGGTGAAAGCACTCGGCCGGGAGCTCGGGCGGTAAGCCCGGAAGAAGAGGCACGGCGGGTGCTGCCGGTGCTCAAGGCTCTGCAATACCTTAGGCTGCCATTGTCTCTCGACTCGCGCCGCCCCGCCGTGGTTGCCGCTGCCCTCGATATCGGTATTGATATGGTCAATGACGTTACTGGCCTGCGTGATCCAGGAATGCGGGCGCTGCTGCCGAGCATTCAACAGACGGGTTCTACGGTCTGCGTTATGCATATGCAAGGCGACCCACAGACCATGCAGCAGTCACCCTGCTACGACGATGTAGTTGCTGAGGTATTCGGCTTTCTGCGCAGCAGGCAACAAGACCTGATCGATAACGGATTTGACGCCTACCAGGTGTTTCTCGATCCGGGATTTGGATTTGGCAAGACTCTTGCCCACAACCAGGCACTGATGCATGCCTTGCCGAGTCTTGCCCATCACCACCAGGTGCTGGTGGGGCTTTCGCGTAAGTCGATGATCGGAGCATTGCTCGGGCGTCCAACAGACCCCCACGACCGGCTTGCAGGAAGCCTTGCGGCAGCCCTCTACGCAGCGCAACAGGGCGCCCGTATCGTTCGGGTGCACGACGTGCAAGAGACGGTCGATGCCCTGCGGGTGTGGCGGGGGCTCAGGTGATGCAAACCCCTCGATCCCCATTTGGCGGGAGTCATCCCAAGGGGGAGGTCAATCCGCTCACCCTTGAAATCCTTTCGGCAAACCGCCTGCCCATCGAAGGGCTGCGTAGCAAAGACTGGAACGAGTTCTCTGGTCTACTGGGTGAATCGGCGCGCAGCATAGTAACGCGACACGGGTTACGGGGTGTCCATGGCCGCGTATCCCAGAGCAGCCTCTGCCATAACCTCTTCTGCCTTGGCCACGATAGTCTCCCAGCTGCTCTCATGTGCCAAGGCTAGGCCTGCGACATAACATTTCTGTGAGAGTTCTGTGAAGTTTTTGTGAATCAGGCTATATGACAGTCATAAAAATGGAACCAAAGAGACATCAGATCGTCATCAGACTTCGCCACAGTACAGGCTAAGCGGCGTTTGATTTCAAGAGCAGTCAGGCAGTAGCGCTAACGAGACTCAATGCTACGCATGCGCTTTCGTAACGCCGCCTCAGGGGGGGCAACTGCTAGCCCTTCAAACCGTGTAAACCAACAAAAGGAACCGATTCGTGACCGCTCTCAAGAGACTGCAAACCACCCTTCGCACCCAACGCTGGGATGACCATCGCTACTACCACCAGAGCCGCATTAATCAGGCATTGCATCTGGTGAGCGCCATCTCATTTCTGGTGGCCTATGTCTACCTTTTTATTGACCCTGTGATCTCTGCCTTAGTGGCCTGGCTGATTGCCATGACGACACGTCAGGTAGGGCATTTCTTCTTTGAGTCAAAGGAATACGACACGGTGAACCAGGCGACCTTCGAGCACAAAGAAGAGATCAAGGTGGGCTATAACCTTAGCCGCAAGGTTGTCTTGTTGTCCATATGGGCTGCTATCCCCGTGTTTGCCTACTTTCTGCCGCAGGCGGTAACCTGGATGGTGCCCGCATCGTTTGAAGATAGCACCCTGCGTATTGTCGGCTTTGCCTGGCTGGTGTTGGGTGCGGCAGGGCTGCTCTTTCGTGCCATTCAGCTCACGATTAAAGAAGATCTCTTTGAGGCCTGCGCCTGGGTGTTAAAAATTATTACTGACCCATTCCACGACATTAAGCTTTACCACCGTTCGCCGCTTTACCTGCTAAAGGGAGAGCTGGTCGATCCGATGCCCCACGTTCGGGCCTCGTAAATTTGGCCACGATCATCTCTCGAAGTACGCTGCGTCTAATCTGCTTGGCTGTTAGCCCCTCTGGGGCTGACAGCCAGCCGTCTTCCGAGAACTGACGGCAGCCTGTCACAAACCGATCCAAAAACTCCGAGAAGTCTGCCTCGGTGAATCCAAAGTTAAAGATCAGACGCCCCGTACCCACCCAGCTGAGGTATAGCCCGGCACGCCGCAGATAGAACTGCAGCAGCCAGTGGTAGCGACCCGCCTGCGCGATCTCCAAGGCCCATACTGTAGGAAGCCCAGAAAATCTCAGTGGAAGGCCTTCTTGCGCCAGCCTGCGGTTTGCGGCCTGCATACGGTCGTTCCAGAGGGCCTCGGAGGCCTTGTACGCCGCTCGCTGCTCGGGCGTGGTAACGCGCTTTAGAAATGCGTGCATGCCGGCAACCACATGCGGATGGGCATTAAAGGTGCCGCGGGCAAAGCAGACATTCGCAGGCTGGTCGGGCCGAAACCGTCGCATCAGGGCAGCGCGCCCACACAAGACGCCAATGGGAAATCCCCCACCGACGGTCTTACCGTAGGTAACAAGGTCTGCCTGTACGCCAAAGAACTCCTGGGCGCCTCCAAGTGCAAGACGAAAACCAAGAAATACTTCATCAAAGATTAAGACGATGCCTTTTTCGGTGCAGACCTCTCTCAGTGCCTTGAGCCATTGGGTATACGCTTCGCGGTCATAGTGAATCGCACGCATGCCATCGATCAGCAAGGCATCGGTAGGCGCATTGCGGTTGGGGTGCATGGCCTGAATAGGATTAACCAGCACGCAGGCAATATCGCTTCGGCTTCTTAGAAAATCGAGGGTGGGGGTATATACCTCACGCAGCGTGAGCGTATGACGTGAGGGCGGCATGGGGTTACCAGGCCCAGGTTGGACATCATCCCACCAGCCGTGGTGGGCCCCGCTAAACCGCACGATCTTCTTGCGGCCTGTGTGGTAGCGGGCAAGACGCACCGCCTGCATCACTGCCTCTGTTCCTGACATATGAAAGGACACCTCGTCCATCTGCGCAACCTCGAGCAGCATCTTGACGGCCGGAAGCAGGCTTGAATGGTAGCCGCCTAAAAAGGGGCCAAGGTCGTTTGCCTCGTGCTGGGCCTCTGCCATGGTGCCCTTGTAAAAGTCGAGCCCAAAGAGGTTGACACCATAAGACCCGCTGATATCGATAAACTCCTGGCCATCGAGATCGTAGAGGCGGCAGCCCTGACTCGCCCGCCAGAAGGTGCCGGTCTTCAATCGCATGACATCGTTGTTACGAAACTGAAGGGGAATGCGGTTGTGCTTAATAAACTGCGCATCCGAGATCACCTCTGCCGACTCGGCAGCCGCGGCAATGGTCTTGGGGCTGCGCTGTGCAAGCTCTGCGGCAAGCCGCCTGAAGCCCCGCCGCCTGCGATCGAGCACCGCGGGCTCTGCACCGTCTACCCCGAGCCAAAGGGCATCAGGGTACTGGTAGTTGGGTATAAACCGGGTAAAGGTCTTGGCCATGCGCGAGTGCCCGGTGAGCGACGGGTGTTTGACCCGCGAGAGCCCTAGTCGGCGATAGACCTTATAGCCCACAAGTGCGGCCAGAGACCCCCAGAGCAGGTTTACCAGTGGTGTATCCATGTTGTAACAAAGCCTCCTTATGCTCTGCTTTGTATTACAAGAACATGACCCTTTGATGACGGTGGGCGATTTCCTTGTACTCCACTTGCAATACCCTACATCCCGTTCCTACAGCCTATTCCCAATTTCTTATGCGCGCCTTAAGAGCCGTCTTCAGCAGCGAAGACATTAACTTTCTGCTCACCAACCGCATTCCCCGTCTGGCCGTCACCCACTGGGTGGGCTGGCTGAGTCGAATCAAGAGCCCGCTACTCACTCGAGTCTGCATCTGGGTCTGGCGGCTCTTCACTGACCTCGACCTGAGCGAGGCTAAGGAGCAGCGGTTCGAAAGCCTACGCGACTGCTTTATTCGCGAACTTAAGCCCGGGGCCCGGCCCCTTGATGCTGACGTGAACGCGTTCGTGAGCCCCTGCGATGGCTTTGTTGGGGCCATGGGCAGGGTAGAGCAGGGGCGGCTGTTTCAGGCTAAGGGCTTATCGTATCGGCTTGATGACTTCCTTATCCATGACCGGCTGTTGTCGCAATGGGCTGATGCCCAGTACCTCACGATTCGGCTCACCTCGGCCATGTACCATCGGTTTCATGCACCGTACGAAGGGCGGCTAACCCAGGTGCATTACATTTCGGGCGACACCTGGAATGTGAATCCTGTAGCGCTGTCTCGCGTTGAGAGCCTCTTTTGCAAGAACGAGCGGGCGATTCTTGAGGCCGAACTTGGCTTGCAAAGGCTGCCTTGCCTCATGATTCCTATCGCGGCCATTCTTGTAGCAAGCATGCGTATTCATGCCCTTGACCGCACCTTTACCAGTCGCCTTCCAGGGCGCTTCTCGGTGCCCGTCGATTATCGCTTTGCAAAGGGGCAGGAGCTTGGCTGGTTTGAGCATGGGTCTACCATCATCCTGATGCTACCCACGGAGTGCGCCTTGGCAGAAGGTATTCAGACGGGGTCAGAGCTCAAGATGGGGCAGTGGCTCTTTCGAATGCCGTAGGGGTATTTAGTCAGTTATTACTTGGCTGGGCTTTCGCCGTGCATAACTGTTAATAATGCTGGTAGCGCTTGCACAGCCATGCGGTATCTAAGGTTTCGCTGAGTCGTAGGTCGCCACTGGTGGGGTTGAATCGCACAGTCTGCCCACTTTGCTTGTTCTGATAAAGACGTTCTGCCCCGCGCTCCTCCGCGAATGCATAGCTGACATCTTTGATCTCAAGCGATGTAGGAGACATTCTTAGCTCAAAGTTGATCTCGGGCGATCCGTCGCGAATGCAATGAAAGTCTTGCGTGCGTACGACGCAGCCGTTTGCGAGAATAAGAAGGCCGAGGGCAACTGCGAGGTTACGCATCATCTGACGGTTTGTGATGCGCTTGCGTGTGGAGAAGAATGTCTTGCGCGATAGCCACGCCACTCTGCCAGGCAGCCTCTACGCGGGCGCCTAGGCACCAGTCACCCCCAAGGTAGAGGCGCTGGTCGGACGATGCAAGAAACGGCTGGCCCAGCGGTGTGCGAACCCGCGCGTACCGCCAACGGTGTGCGGCCGAATATACGACCTGCGTCGGCGATGCCCCAATACGCTCGCAGAGCATGGGAACCATTAGCGCGGCAATCTCGGCAGGTTCTTTTTCAAGATGATCCTGGCTAAAGACGGGCCCTGCCTGTGCCACCCACGTCGCTACATTTAGGGCACTACGCCCAGGTTTACTGCTGTCCTGCGCAATCCATGCGAGTGCATCGCTGGCATCTTCGCGCGTGTTAAACCCCGCATGGTTACCCTCTACTGCAGCCATGAGGGTAAGGCAGGGGTCATAGGCAACAGCGGCAAGAGGCTCGAGTAGCCGCGTGTTATGCATACCGTTGCTGTCGCCATGGGCAAGCAGTGGGCCAATCTGTGGCGCAGGCGCGGTAATAACCATGCATGCTGCTATTACCGGGGCGCTGTCTTTGCATTCAATACGCCACCCTGCAGACGTTGGCACGGCCGCGGTTACCTGTAGGCCTTGTCGCAGGTCCAGCCCGGTAGCCAGATACTTCGCCAGAGAGGCCATTCCCGGCGTACCGACGGTACGCACACCGGTACCGTGTATTGGCCAGTCTGCTGCCGTGTTCGCCGTCTTCATCTCTGATAAAACTTGTGCAAAGCCGGGCGTTTTTGCAGTGACATACTGCGCGCCGTGGTCGAACTGAAACGATTCAACCCGACGCGTGGCAAGCCGACCCCCGACACCACGACCCTTATCCATAATTGCGGTTTGTAACCCGGCATCAGTCAGGGCGCGCGCGCAGGCAAGCCCGGCCATGCCAGACCCCACGATTGCAACTGCAACATGCTCCGGGTTTTCTAAGGACATACGATGAAGCCTGTCTTTACTATGCAACTGACCACCAATGAAGACCGCCCAAAGAACGACAGGGCGTGCAATTGCTCTAATATTAGCGCGCGTCTACTTGCCCTCGCCGAACATTCCGCAAAATAAACCTTTAAAACGCTCTCCATCTTGGACTCAGTCTCACAATTTGCACTCGGTGCTGCGGTTGCCGTATCGCTGCTCGGTCGCCGGACGGCTGCCTGGAAGGCCACCCTTTGGGGTGGGGCTGTAGCCACCCTGCCTGACCTTGATGCGCTTATTGGCTTCGAGGATGCCATTCTCGATATGACCCGTCATCGTGCCGAGTCGCATGGGTATTTCTATCTCACCCTTGCTGCGGCCGCTCTCGGCTGGCTGAGCCACCGTGCCTATAAGGCAATGGCCTTTTCGCGGGCGCATCTGGCAATCAGTCTTCGCGACTGGCTGCTCGCCGCCTGGCTAGTACTGGTGACCCATGCCACGCTCGACTACTTTACGGTCTACGGTACCCAGTTGCTGCAGCCTTTCTCAGACTATCCCTTTGGCCTGGGCAGCATTTTTATTATCGATCCGCTTTATACCCTGCCCCTGCTTATTGGCCTTATCCTCGCGATCGCGCGACTGGGCCGACAGCCTGTGGTCTGGTGCCATATAGGGCTTGCGGTGAGCACCCTCTATTTGTTGTGGACGGTTGCAGGCCAGCAGGTCGTTAAGCAGGTGGCATTGCAGAGCCTGCCTGAGGCCCACAGTAACGGACGCCTGCTGGTCACGCCCGCGCCGCTCAACACCATTCTCTGGCGACTGGTCTGGGTGAACGACACCTACTATTACGAGGGCTGGTATTCGTTTTTTGATGCCACGAAAACCGTGAAGTGGGAGCGTTACGACCGAGGCGCCGACCTCATCGCCCAGCACGCAGACCATCCTGGCGTCTCCCGCGTTGCGGCCTTTAGCCAAGGGTTTTATCGCATGGGCTTGGATTACCAAGCGGGCGAGCCGCAGGTTTTTGTCACCGACCTGCGTATGGGACAGGAGCCTTTTTATGTGTTTCACTTTGGGCTGGGCAGTCCCGATGCTCAAGGCACTTTACCCAACACAGTCGCAACTATTAAACGTGGCCGCCCAGATCTGGCCTCGGGGCTTCCCTGGCTAAAGGCCCGGGCTCTGGCAGATACTGAGCTCTCGCTTGTCGACTGGCTGGTCTTTCGGAAAGAAGACGCCCGCTAGGCGTAGGTGCTAATCGTCTAAGCAGCGAGCCCTGCCTGAAAGATCAGGCCCGAGTGCTCCCGCAACGCGTGAAACTGAATGTCCGGCCAGCGCTCCTTGGCAATATTGAGCTCCGAGCTATGACTGGCCAGGAAAGCTGGCGCATTCACAGCGTCTTCTGCAACCCGGTACGAGTTTTGTTTTATGAAGTCTTTGAGCGTGGCCTCTTTGCTGCTGGTAATCCAGCGGGCCATCCGAAACTTCGTGGGCACCAGCCTAGCCTCTACCCCGTACTCGTGCTTGAGCCGGTGCAGCACCACCTCAAACTGCAGCTGCCCCACTGCGCCCAGCAGCATGGTGCCCCCATCCATGGGCCGAAAGACCTGAATCGCCCCCTCTTCACCAAGCTGAACCAGCCCTGTGCGAAGCTTTTTAATCTTTAAAGGATCTGCCACCTCTACGGCCTGAAAGAGCTCGGGTGCGAAAAAGGGCAGTCCCGTAAACTGTAGGGTTTCGCCTTCGGTGAGGGTATCGCCTAGCTGAAGGGTGCCGTGGTTGGGAATACCAATAATGTCGCCGGGATAGGCGTCTTCGAGAAGGTCGCGGCGCTGCGACAGAAACGAAACCGCATTGCTGGTACGAATATCTTTTCCGGTACGCGCCACCCGCAGGCTCATGCCGCGTTCGAACCGCCCCGCGTAGACCCGCAAAAACGCAATTCGGTCACGGTGGGCGGGGTCCATATTGGCCTGCACCTTAAAGACCACCCCAGCAAACTTTCCTTCCTTTGGCTCGACCGGCCTCTGAAGGCTCTCGCGCGGGCCTGGGGCTGGGGCGAGTTCGACCAAGGCGTCAAGCACCTCGCGTACGCCAAAGTTATTAATTGCAGACCCAAAAAAGAGTGGTGTCTGCCGACCTTGCAGAAAAGCCTCTCGGTCAAATGTCGGTGTGGCGGTCTGTACGAGTTCGATCTCTTGCCGGGCGTGGTCAAACGTAGCGCCAAACCGAGTAGCGTTATCGGGGTGATCAAGCCCCTCGATAATTTCTATGTCTTCAGCACGTCGGTCTTCGCCCGGGGTAAAGACCCGTATGCGGTTTTCTTGCAGGTCAAAGACGCCATGAAAATCTTTGCCCATGCCCACGGGCCAGGTAAAGGGCACTACCGACATTCCCAAGGTGCGCTCTATTTCATCTAACAGGTCAAGCGGCGGCTGTACCTCGCGGTCCATCTTATTAATGAAGGTGAGAATGGGCGTGTTACGTGCGCGACAGACCTCTAATAGCCGCAGGGTCTGCGATTCCACGCCGTTGGCAGCATCGATCACCATCAGTGCCGCGTCTACGGCAGTAAGCACCCGATAGGTGTCTTCTGAGAAGTCTTGGTGTCCTGGGGTATCGAGCAGATTAATAACGCAGTCGCGGTATTCCATTTGCATGACCGAACTCGCCACCGAAATGCCCCGCTGCTTCTCGATCTCCATCCAGTCTGAGGTGGCATGCCGGGAAGACTTGCGCGCCTTTACGGTACCCGCGATATGGATGGCACCTGCGTAGAGCAGGAGCTTTTCGGTGAGGGTTGTCTTTCCCGCGTCGGGGTGGGAAATAATGGCAAAGGTGCGCCGACGTGCGGCTTCTTGGGTGATCTGCATACGAGACCGAGATTATATCTGGCAAGACATTCGTAACATGGTTGTCATATTTGCCCGGCATTCTTTGGTGTTTAAGAATTTGTTGAAGAAATACGAATGCGGGTAGGAATCAACGGAACGGGTCGCATTGGCCGACTCGCCATGCGGGCGGCTATGGGAGCGGCCGATCGGCCAAACGACGACCCGCGTGGCGCCAATCGGCTCGATATCGTGCACATCAACGAAATCAAAGGTGGTGTGGCCGCCACGGCCCACCTCCTGGCCTTTGACAGTGTTCAGGGGCGATGGCGGGCAGATATCCAGGCTAATGAGCAGTCCCAGTCGATTCGCATTCACGATGGCGCAAGCAACAGTACGGTCTCGTTTTCGAGTGCAGCGCAGCCGGCCGATATTGCCTGGGGAGACCTGGGGGTAGACCTGGTACTCGAATGCACCGGTAAGTTTCTCTCGCCAGAGTCGCTGCAGGGGCGCTTCGATCGCGGAGCAAAGCGGGTCATCGTCTCGGCACCCGTAAAGTTTGAAGAGGTCTTAAATGTGGTGGTGGGCGTCAACGAATCGCTCTACGACCCGTCGCGCCATCGCATTGTGACTGCAGCCTCCTGCACGACCAACTGCCTGGCCCCCGTGGTGAAGGTGGTGCACGAGAATCTGGGTATTCGTCATGGTCAGATTACGACCATCCATAACCCTACCAATACCAATCTGGTGGTCGATGCCCCCCACAAAGACCTGCGCCGTGCGCGCAGCGCCATGCTCAGCCTTGCGCCCACAACCACCGGCAGTGCCACGGCCATCGCGCTGATCTACCCCGAGCTTAAGGGCAAGCTCAATGGCCATGCGGTACGTGCCCCCAACCTCAATGCCTCGCTTACCGACTGCGTTTTTGAACTGCAAAGGGCCACCACCGCAGAAGAGGTCAACGGCCTTTTTGCGCAGGCGGCCCGAGGCGGGTTGGCCGGTATTCTCGGCTACGAAACCTTGCCTCTGGTCAGTGCCGACTATGCCCGCGACACCCGCAGCAGTATTGTGGACGCGCCATCCACCATGGTGACCGACGGCACGCTCTTAAAAGTCTATGCCTGGTATGACAATGAGATGGGCTATGCCTGTCGTATGGTAGACCTCGCCTGCCATCTAAAAGCAGCAGGCCTGTAGCCTGTGTCTGATGCGTCTTCGTCTGGGCCGCCAGCAGCAGGGGTAAGGTCTTATCTTGCGGTAACCGCAGCCTACTGGGGCTTTACGCTCACCGACGGCGCGTTGCGCATGTTGGTCTTGCTGCACTTCTTTAAGCTGGGCTACTCGCCCTTTACGCTCGCCTTTTTGTTTCTACTCTATGAGGCAGCAGGAATCGTTGCCAACCTGATTGGCGGCTGGCTAGCCACCCGGTTCGGCATTCCGCGCATGCTGGTGGTGGGGCTTTCTACCCAGATCGTTGGCTTCCTGCTCTTATCCATGGTCTCGCCCGACTGGTCTGCCACCCTATCTGTGGCATGGGTCGTCATGGCCCAGGGCGTCTGTGGCGTTGCCAAAGACCTCACCAAGACCGCCAGTAAGTCGGCTATTAAGCTCACCGCAGGCTCGGGGTCTTCGCGTCTGTTTAAATGGGTCGCCTGGTTTACCGGCAGCAAGAACGCCATGAAGGGTGTGGGCTTCTTCTTGGGCGGCCTACTGCTCGAGGCTGCGGGGTTTCAATGGGCCCTTTGGATCATGGCGGCATTGTTGGCCTTGGTGCTCGTTGCGGTGGTGGTGCTTCTTCCGTTTGGCCTGGGAAAGTCCAAGCCCTCAAAGTCCGCTAAAGAGTTTCTGTCGAAATCCCGGGCGCTTAACCTGCTGGCTGCAGGCCGCATGGCGCTCTTCGGTGCCCGCGATGTCTGGTTTGTGGTTGGGGTTCCGGTATTTCTCTACGCCCAGGGCTGGACTTTCACCATGGTGGGGGGCTTTATGGCCGCCTGGACCATCGGCTATGGGCTGGTGCAGGCGATCGCACCGAGTCTTGTGGGGCGAAGTACCGACGGCCTGTCGCGTGAGGTTCCTGCCGCCCGCCTCTGGGCAGGGCTATTAACCCTTGTACCACTGGTCTTAGCGCTGGTGGTCTGGAAGGCATGGGCACCGGTGGATATCTGGCTGGTACTGGGGCTTGGTCTTTTTGGATTTCTGTTTGCCGTTAACTCCTCGGTGCACTCTTACCTGGTGCTTGCCTATGCGGGGTCAGAGAAGGCCGCCGAAGACGTGGGCTTTTACTACGCGGCCAATGCGGCAGGGCGGTTTCTGGGCACTTTGTTTTCGGGGCTATTGTATGGATGGGGTGGGCTGGAGGCCTGTCTTATTGGGTCTGCGGTAATGCTCTTTGTCTGCCTGCTCTTTACCTTAGCCATGCCTGCGCGGGCGACCGAAGAACTGTCATCAAACCGTAATCTTCTCTAGGTAGAGTTCCGGCTGAAACGGTAATCAAGCAACGTTGTACAGCACTTGGGTTTCGTTTAAAGCAGTTTCCTTCCAACCACTCTCGATGAGGCGTATTGTCATGAGAAGATCGTTTATCAAATCCCTGATCGGTGGCGCAGCACTTGCCTTCGGTCTTAACGCTGCCCAGGCCGCTGACATTACCGGCGCCGGCGCGACGTTCCCGTTCCCCGTCTTTGCCAAATGGGCTGAGGACTATAAAAAAGCTACCGGTACGGGCCTTAACTACCAGTCGATCGGTTCTTCTGGTGGTATTCGCCAGATTCGTGCGAAAACGGTGACCTTTGGTGCCACAGATGCGCCTTTGAGCGGTGCTGACCTCGACAAGGACGGTATGGTGCAGTTTCCGGTCATCCTTGGCGGCGTGGTTCCCATTTTTAACCTAGAAGGTTTTGCCCCAGGCGAACTGCGTGTCAACGGTGAAGTTCTTGCCGAAATGTTCATGGGCTGGATCGTGAAATGGAACGATCCCAAGATTGCAGCGCTCAACCCTGGCAAGAAACTGCCTGATCAAACGATCACCGTAGCCCACCGTGCCGATGGTTCTGGTACCACCTTTATCTTTACCGACTATCTCAATGAGGTCAGCAAGGTCTGGGCAGAAAAGGTCGGCAAAGGTGCTGCTGTCAAATGGCCCGCTGCCTCCTCTGTGGGTGGTAAGGGTAACGAGGGCGTCGCGGCCAACGTATCGCGTGTTCGTGGTTCGATCGGCTATGTCGAGTACGCCTATGCCAAGCGCAACAAGATCCCCCACATGCAGATGCTCAACCGTGATGGTCAGTACGTAAATCCTGATGATTCCACCTTTGCTGCTGCGGCAGCCGGTGCTGACTGGTTTGGTACACCTGGTATGGGCATCTCTCTGGTAAATCAAAAAGGCGCAACCTCCTGGCCGATCTCTGGTGCCTCGTTTGCCCTGATGTACAAGAGTCCAGATAATAAGGCAGCCTCTGCCGAAGTGATCAAGTTCTTCGACTGGGCGTTTAAGAACGGTAAGAAACAGGCGCTAGATCTCGACTACGTGCCTCTGCCTGATGCCCTGACGAGTCAGATCGCATCGAAAGTCTGGTCGCAAATCAATAATAAGTAATGCTGTCGATAGTGCATTAATCCTCGTTGTCTTGAACTCGGGCATCTCGGTGCCCGGGTTTTTCTTGTAAAGCCCTCAAAGGTGTCCTCCATGTCGACCGAATCCTCCACCAGTGGCATGCTTGATCCCCAGATGCTCGCCGTTGTTAAACGGCAGCGGTGGCAGGATTTTTTCTTTCACAAAATCACAATGTCTTTTTCTTTGCTGGTGCTGTTGGCACTGGCGGGAATAATTGTCTCGTTACTGATTAACGCTTGGCCGGCATTCGCCAAATTTGGCCTCCCGTTTATCTGGACTGTCGAATGGGACATCATCAACCAAGAGTTTGGTGCTGCGATTGCGATCTTTGGCACGCTGGTGAGTTCGGCAATCGCTCTGGTCATTGCTGTTCCCCTTGCTTTTGGTATAGCCCTGTTTCTTACGGAGACCTGCCCGGTCTGGCTCAGGCGGCCACTGGGTACTGCCATTGAGCTTCTTGCGGCTGTGCCCTCAATTATCTACGGCATGTTTGGTCTTTTTGTATTTGCCCCGCTCTTTGCCGAGTATGGCCAGCCCGCCTTGCAGTCTACGCTTGGCCAGATGCCGCTTATCGGCCCCCTCTTTGGTGGCGCCATGAACGGTATCGGTCTTCTGGCAGCCGGCCTTATCCTTGCCTTTATGATTCTTCCGTTTATCGCGGCGGTGATGCGCGATGTCTTTGAAATCGTTCCTCCTATTCTTCGCGAGTCGGCCTATGGTGTGGGCTGCACCACCTGGGAGGTCGTGCGCTATGTGGTGCTCCCCTACACCCAGACCGGTGTGATTGGCGGCATTATGTTGGGTCTGGGCCGCGCTCTAGGCGAGACCATGGCGGTTACGTTTGTGATTGGTAACTCCCAACGACTCATCGCCTCCTTTTTTGCACCGGGTACCTCGATTGCCTCTACGCTTGCCAACGAGTTTGCCGAGGCCGACGACTTCCACCTGTCCACCTTGTTTGCCTTGGGCTTCCTGCTCTTTGTGATTACCTTCTTCGTCTTGGCGGCTGCCAAGCTTCTGATCATTCGTACCGAGCGGGCCAAGGGCTCCAAGACCTAACAAGATACAAAGGACGCATGGCTATGAACCAATCGCTCTACAACAAGCGCAAGCGGGTAAATCAGGTGGGCCTGACGCTGTCCATGACGGCCATGGCACTCGGCCTGTTTGTACTGCTCTGGATTCTTTTTATTCTCTTTAAGAATGGCTTTGAGGCGCTTAACTGGGCGATCTTCACACAGTCGACACCCGCCCCAGGCTCTGAGGGCGGAGGGTTGGCAAATGCCATCGTCGGTAGCGCCATGATGATTGCCGTAACAGCCTTTATAAGTACCCCTATCGGTGTTTTTGCCGGTGTCTATCTGGCTGAGTACGGTGACAGTAGTAAAACCGCCGCGGTTACAAGGTTTGTTACCGACATCATGCTATCTGCCCCCTCTATCGTCTTGGGCCTGTTTGTCTACGCTATTCTGGTGGCGCAGGTAAAGCATTTCTCGGGCTGGGCCGGCTCGCTTGCTTTGGCGCTGATTGCGATCCCTGTGGTGGTAAGAACCACCGAGAATATGCTGCGTCTGGTACCCGGAAGCCTTCGTGAGGCTGCCTACTCCTTGGGTGCTCCGCAGTGGAAGGTCGCTACCTTCGTTACCCTGCGAGCAGCCAAGGCGGGCGTCGTTACGGGTCTACTTCTGGCGCTTGCCCGCATCAGCGGTGAGACCGCACCATTGCTGTTTACGGCTCTGAACAACCAGTTTTTCTCTACCAACATGAATGCACCAATGGCCAACCTGCCGGTGGTCATCTTCCAGTTTGCCATGAGCCCCTATGACAATTGGATCCGTCTGGCCTGGGGTGGCGCATTGATTATCACCCTCACGGTTCTGGTGTTAAACATTATTGCCCGGGTGTTATTCCGAGATAAGGTCAAGGTCTAGGTACCGTGACCCCATCGCCGACCTGATATCCATTTAAGAATCTGTTTCTAGAGAGAAAGACGACAATGACCGACTCCGCTGCCGCTGGCCTGCCGATTGCCATTCAGACCAAGAAGCTTAACTTTTTCTATGGAAAGTTTCAGGGCCTCAAAGACGTTGATCTCGATATTGCCGAGAAGAAGGTCACTGCCTTCATTGGTCCTTCGGGATGCGGAAAGTCTACCCTTCTGCGCACGCTTAACCGCATGTATAGCCTTTACCCAGGGCAGCGCGCCGAAGGAGAGATTAATTTTTATGGCCAAAATATTCTGGACCCTAAGCAAGACCTTAACCTGCTGCGCGCCCGCATCGGCATGGTCTTTCAGAAGCCTACTCCTTTTCCGATGTCGATCTACGACAACATTGCCTTTGGGGTGCGGCTCTATGAAAACCTAAATAAAGCGCAGATGGACGAGCGGGTAGAGTGGGCGCTTTCCAAAGCGGCCATCTGGGGAGAGGTGAAAGACAAGCTTGGCCAGAGTGGCCTATCGCTTTCGGGCGGTCAGCAGCAGCGGCTTTGTATCGCCCGGTCGGTGGCGGTGAAGCCTTCGGTCATTTTGTTAGACGAGCCCACCTCTGCCCTAGACCCCATCTCTACTGCCAAGGTCGAAGAACTCGTACACGAACTCAAGAACGACTACACGGTCGCTATCGTTACCCACAACATGCAGCAGGCTGCTCGGGTTTCTGACTTTACGGCCTACATGTATCTGGGCGAGCTGGTGGAGTTTGGGCGTACCGATGAGATTTTTATCAAGCCCAAGAAGAAAGATACGGAAGACTACATCACCGGGCGCTTTGGCTAGGGTTACGTATTCCTTTTACCTCGTAATCGTCAACGCCTCTTTTATTATCTCCGGCTCTTTAGAGTCGCGATATGGCCGGGCCTCTGAAGCCTCTCTGTCGCAATAGAGATTCCTAGCAATAGTCATTGATTTGTCACTGATGTTTCACCGTGTTGTAAGAATTCGGTTGCAAGCTTTGGAGATGGAAATGCAACCTCACGCGATGAAAGGACAGACAATCCGATGAATGCTCCCTTGTCGAATCGGCAGCTTGCAGTAGTAGGGTTTTATCAGCGACAGAACCTTCCTGGCCTAATGCAGGCAGTCGTGGCCGAGGATCGTTACCAGCTGGCACTGGCCCAGTCAAAAGACGATCTTCGAATGGCCCAGCGCCTGCGGTTTGATGTATTTACCCAGGAATACCAGGCCCGCATTGACTCGCGCCTGCCAGGAATAGATGAAGACTTTTACGATGCCTTTTGCGACCACTTACTGGTGCGCGATACCAGGTCAGATGAGGTGGTAGGCACCTACCGTATTCTGCCGCCGCATCAGGCGCAGGCAATTGGGGGCTACTACTCGGAGACCGAGTTTTTTATCAACCGGCTCGACCGCATGCGTGATGCCATGGTGGAACTCGGCAGGTCTTGTGTACACCCAGACCATCGCAATGGGGCGGTGATTATGCTGCTCTGGTCGGGTATTGCGTCCTATATGCGCCATTATGGCTATCGTTATCTCATTGGCTGCGCCAGCGTAACCATGCGCGATGGGGGTCGCTCGGCCGCCCAGATATGGAACATCGTAGCCGGTAGTGCCCTGGCTCCTGCCGAAGACCAAGGCTTTCCCAAGCATCCCCTTCCGCTTGATCGCATCGTGCCCGACGAGGCAGCGCAGCTTCCCCCTTTGCTCAAGGGCTATCTGCGGGTCGGCGCAAAGGTCTGCAGCCCACCCTCTTGGGACCCTGACTTCAACTCGGCAGACTTCCTTATGCTACTGCGGCTCGCTGACACCAATCCGCGCTATGCCCGCCACTTCGGCCTAGGCGTGACCAGTTGAGCCAAAGGGGGCCTCGGCCGAAAACCGTGGCGCGCGTCATAATTGGGCGTTTATGGCGCAAATCTCTTGGATACCCGAAAGCCCCTAACCCTTCAGGCCACCGGCCTGATGGCTTTTCTCTGTTTTATATGGGCATTTCAGCAGGTGGTCTTGAAGGCTACTGCAGTAGAGATATCGCCAACGCTGCAGATCTCCCTGCGCTCTGGGGTGGGTGCAGTTCTGGTCTGGCTTTTTATGGTCTGGCGGGCAGAGAAGATGATCTGGACCGATGGCGTCTGGCGGCCCGGGATTCTGGTGGGGCTGCTTTTTGGCATGGAGTTTCTTCTGATTGGGCAGGGCCTTAACTTCACTTCCGCCTCGCATATGGCCGTATTTCTTTACACGGCGCCGGTCTTCACGGCGCTGGGCCTCCACCTAATGATCCCGTCTGAAAGGCTTGCCCCGCCCCAGTGGCTGGGCATCGGTCTGGCTTTCTCAGGAATGGCCTTAGCATTTCTAGGAGGCGACATTTCCGGCGGTGATGGCGCGGTCGATAGAGATCCTAGCCTAGCGTCGTCCATGCTCTGGGGAGATTTTCTTGCAGTGCTCGCGGGGTTTCTCTGGGGCGTGACAACGGTGGTGGTGCGAACTACCGGGCTGGCAAGGCTTCCTGCCACCCAGACTCTGCTCTATCAGTTGGTCGGTGCCTGTCTGCTCCTGCTTCCGGCTGCCTGGCTTTTAGACGACATGCTGTTCGCTCCCACTGTGTTGGGCTGGTCGAGCCTTGCCTTTCAGGCGGTGGTTGTCGCCTTTGCCAGTTACCTGGCCTGGTTCTGGATGCTGCGGCATTACCTTGCCTCCCGTCTGGGTGCCCTGTCTTTTCTTACCCCATTGTTTGGCGTAGTGCTGGGCGTCTGGCTTTTGGATGAGCCGTTAACCATGCACTTTTTGTGGGGATCCTTGCTTGTGATCTTGGGTATTGTCCTTGTGAGTGGCTATGAGGGAACCAGGGCCGTTATTGCCGCAGGCTTTCGCCGATAACCCCGGAGTAACAAAACCGTCGCAGACGTCATTTACTCACCGAAGTATCGTATTTTGACTGGGTCGCTAACGTGTTGGCCCGCCTTTTTTCAACAGAGCTATTCAAGCGCGATTATCTATGATTGAATCTTCGTATGCGGGTCTGCGCGGCATTGTGCTTGGGGTGGCAAATGACCATAGCATTGCGGCCGCAGTAGTGCGGGCCTTGCATGCATCCGGTGCCCGGCTTGCCGTGCCCCATATGCCCGCAGGCGGTAGCCTGGTAACCATGACCTACCATGGCGCCGAAGAAGTGGTGCCCCACTACGGACTCATGGGACCGGTGAAAGCTGCCCTTGAGTCAATGGTCCGCTATCTGGCCGCCGAACTGGGGCCCAAGAACATTCGGGTGCATGCCGTGTCGCCGGGGCCTGTGCCCACCCGGGCTGCCTCCGGTATCGAAGACTTCGAGGCCTTAATGCGTGAGGTCGCCCATAAAAGTCCGCTGCGCAGGCTGGTCACCACTGAAGAAATTGCGCAACTTACCCGGTTTCTTTGTGGCCCGGAGTCCTCTGGCATGACCGGCCAGACCATCTATGTGGACGGTGGCTATTTCATGATGGCCTGAAAAGGTGTTTTGATGGGCCTGTGTCTTGGGGCTATCCAGCGGCGCATGCCTAGGGCTGTCTCTGGGTGGCCGGGGCTTGGCACGCGATTGGGCAGGGGTACAGTGGCGGTGAAAGAGGCCCTTGGGCTATACTCCCAGTCTCTCGGGGTGTAGCGCAGCCTGGTAGCGCATCTGCTTTGGGAGCAGAGGGTCGGGAGTTCGAATCTCTCCACCCCGACCATAGATGTATTTGCTGTGTTGGGTGCTGCTGCCCAACGGGTGAAACAAAAGCCGCGCCAGCCGCATCTGCCGGTAGCTCAGTCGGATAGAGCAACAGCCTTCTAAGCTGTGGGTCGGGGGTTCGATTCCCTCCCGGCAGGCCAAGTCCGAATGGGTATGGTGTCTGGGCTGTAACGCGCCGTTGTAGTGGTGGGTAGGTAAGCAAAAGCAGTTCTGCGTGGTGGCCGTAGCTCAGTTGGTAGAGTCCCAGATTGTGATTCTGGTTGTCGTGGGTTCGAGTCCCATCGGTCACCCCATCTCCCCTTTTACGTAGTACGCAATTAAATTGCGAAATTACGGTGGAATTACGGGGAATTAAGGGAATTACGGTGACAGTTTACTAATTACACTTAAGTGTAATTAGTAAACTGTCACCGTAATTCTAGTAAACTGTCACCGTAATTTTGTAATTTAATTGTCACCGTAATTCCATAGGATCATCCCTCGAGGACGTTTTTAGACCTTAGTTGCTTTTGCGCTTATCTCGTAATTCGCAATCAAAGATCGGGCGGGAACATGGCTACAGCCGTAGGCGTTATTGGTGTCGGGCTTATGGGGCATGGCATTGCCTTCAACCTCGTTACCAAGGGGTTTCAAGTGTCGCTGCTTGCCCACCCCGGCAATCAGCCTCTGGACGAACTGGCGGCCGCCGGTGCGCAGGTATGCCCAAGTCTTGCGGACATCGCCGAGCAGGCCTCAGTCATCATCCTCTGTGTCACCGGTGCCCCTGAAGTCGACGCGGTAGTAGCCGGCGAGGCTGGCCTTGTCAACTGGATTCATCCCGGCAGCTGCGTGATCGACTGTTCCACTTCGTTGCCGCAGACATCCCTGCGTATGGCAAGACTCCTGCAGGAAAGAAACTGCGCATTTCTCGACGCTCCTATGACCCGGCTTGCCAAAGAGGCCCGAGAGGGGCGGCTCAATCTTCTTGTCGGTGGGGAAGAGCAAACGCTGGAGGCCGTGAGGCACGTACTCCAGGCATTTGCGGAAAACATTACGCACGTGGGGCCCACGGGCGCGGGCCATCGGATGAAGCTACTGCACAACTATGTCTCACTGGGATTTATGACCTTACTGGCCGAAGCGGCAGCCCATGCCGAGGCCAGTGGGGTTGATCTAGCCACCTTTGTTCGGGTGCTTGAGGCTGGAGGAGGCTACGGCGCAGCCCTGAAACGGCTTTCGCCTCCGATGCTCGAAGGCAACACCCATAGCGTGCCATTTGCGATTGGCAATGCTCTCAAAGACCTTCGATACTACCTTGAGATGGCAGATGAGTCGCGGGCACAGCGAGCGGTGGCAGAGTCGATTGCTCATGTGCTTGCGATGCAGGCAGAAGCAGGGCATAGCAAACAATTTATGTCTGAGCTGATTGGGCTGATGTCGCCCATGCAAAAAAAGCACTAACCTTATTTGAAGGCGCAGCCCCCTGCCCAGCGGCTATGCAGAAGGAATAAAGGTCTTGTCGCCCTGCTGCTTGCGCTCAAATTTTAAAAACTGGTAGTAGCCGCAGGTTGTTCCGTTGGGAAACTCTCGGCATACCGAGGGACGCGCGTCATAGATCGTACAACGCCGGGTGGTCTGGTCGAGAAACCCACAGACAGATTTGTATATCTGGTCTTTTTCGTGCCTCAGAATACGTTCACTAATCTTCTCTTTGCCGTCGTCAAAACGGTACTGGCGTGTATGGCGCTTCTCTGCCTCTTTTTCGGTTGTGCCGAAATGTTCGGCAAGCCGGCGCAGGTCACTGTCGGTTACGACTATGCGCGGATAGCTGCAGCAATAGGCTGGGCACTTATTGCAGTCGTATTGGTTTTTGTTTTTCTTCTTATCTGGCATTGCGGGTGTATTGGTCCATTGGTTTTGTAGCCTATCGGTCTACTCGATAGGTGGGGGCACGCAACTTTGAGGGTATGCGCCCCCCTTCACTAACGTCCCGATTGTATAGTGCTGACTATGGAAAAATCACAGCAGCTCTTAAAAGAGGCAGTAGCCCGTGCCGCAGTCGCGGAGCTTGTGCCTGGCATGATGCTTGGGATTGGCACGGGGTCTACGGTGGACTGTTTTATCGATGCCATGGCCGACT
The DNA here is from genome assembly GCA_016868305.1 of Betaproteobacteria bacterium. Lineage (GTDB taxonomy): Bacteria > Pseudomonadota > Gammaproteobacteria > Burkholderiales > Burkholderiaceae_A > Hahnella. The sequence goes on from VGHK01000001.1 coordinate 141,383, forward strand.
CTGGACTGCGCATTACTGCAGCAGTGGCAAGCTCTGAGCGCAGCGCGAGCCGGCTGCGCAGCCGGGGCTTTATGGTTACGCCCTTGTCTGCAATAACCCAGCCCCTGGATTTCTATGTGGATGGCGCCGACGAAATCGATTCTTCCCGTTGCATGATCAAGGGCGGCGGCGCGGCCCTTACCCGCGAGAAGATTGTTGCCAGCGCCTCGCGCAGGTTTCTCTGCATAGTGGATGCCAGTAAACAGGTGAAGGTGCTTGGCGCCTTTCCCTTGCCTGTAGAGGTAATCGAAATGGCCTTGGTGCCTGTCTCTTGGGCTTTTAGCGCCCTTGGCGGGAGGCCGGTACTGCGAGAAGGGGTGGTCACCGATAATGGCCACCCCATTCTTGATGTCCATGGCCTGCGGTTTGAAAACCCCCTCGAATGGGAAGACCGGCTCAATGCCATTGCAGGTATCGTTACCCACGGTATCTTTGCCCGGCAAAAGGCCGACCTGGCGCTCGTGGCCACGGCTTCGGGAGTAGTACGGCTTGCCTGACATCAAACTGACATATTTCTGCAACAAAACTGAAGGAATTACTCGTTACCCTTAAGAGTCCGAAAAACTGATTTTCGACGATCTTTTTTCTGGATAACTCTCTGCGTTTTCTCAGTTGACCAGGTTTTCTAGGTAACACCTCTTGCCCCAAAGGAACTCTATGAATAAGCATATCTCTTCGCAGTTTGATGCCGAGCTAGAAACCGTTCGCACCAATGTTCTCAAAATGGGGGGGCAGGTTGAGGAGATGATTCATGCGGCCTTAAAGGGACTGGCTACTGGCGATCAGGCCCAGTTTGATGAGGTCTTTCGAATCGAAAAACTGGTGAATGCGGCTGAGATGGAGATCGACGAGGTCTGTAACCATGTCATCGCAAAACGCCAGCCTACGGCATCTGACCTGAGACTGGTGGTGGCCTGCATGAAAATGACCCGCGACCTAGAGCGTGCCGGCGACGAGGCAGAAAAAATGGCCCGCATGGCGATGCACTTTTACGAGGCATCACCTGCGTCTTTTCCGAGAATCGACTTCAGCCCCATGTCGTCCCGGGTAACCTCAATGCTGCGTCGCGCTCTCGATGCCTTCGCCCGCGAAGACGAGTCGGTCTTGGCTGACGTTATCAAAGAAGACAAGCTGGTAGACGAATACTTCCGCAACCATATTCGTCTGCTGATTTCTTATGTCTTGGAAGATGCCCGCACAATCTCGCGGTCTATTGATATGCTGTTTTTTGCCAAGGCCATGGAGCGTATTGGAGACCATTCCAAGAATATGGCCGAGCATGTCTACTTCATGATTCGTGGCCGGGATATTCGCCACGCTGAGACTTCGGAAACCCCCGAGGCATAAGGCACTCACTGGCACCAGCAGGCGCCCGATACCTATCGAGAACGCGCCAGCGCGAGCCCTGTGCCTCTTGACCTTGGCCCGGTTTAGGGCTCGCTTGGAGGAACGTAGCCTGAGGCCATCTCGGCGCCGCTCCCAAAAAAGTGGGCTTCAAGCTGCTGACCGAGATACTTGCGTGCCCTGAGGTCCGACAGGTTTAGCCGGTACTCATTAACCAGCATAGTCTGGTGCTTTAGCCAGTCGGCCCAGGCCTGCTTAGATACCTGTAGATAGATCTTTTTGCCAAGCTCGCCGGGAACGGGTGGAAAGTCGAGCCCCTCGGCCTCTTGCTTCAGTTTGATGCAGTGAACAGTGCGTGGCATGGGACGAGTATGCCATGGCAATAGGCCTTTCGCCTGAGACCGCGCCATTGCTGCGCCGCATAAAAGCCTGCCAATAAGGCCCGTCTGGTCGCGCTTTTTTCTGCTTAGAAAAACTTAACAAATTGATTCTATGAGATAAAAATTTATGTTTTTTTCCGCTTGCAAATGTTGCATTGCGTCATTATTATCTCACTATCGATGTTAACCCTAAACCCCCCACTACTTTTTTAAAGGAATCGCCATGAACCAGAACCTGAACCCCGAGCAGCTCATGAACAGCATTAAACAAACCCAGTCGGCCATGGTTGAAATGCTTGCCAAGTCGATTGAGTGCATGGAAAAGCACATCGACCTCAACCTGAAGGCAGCCAAGGCCAATCTGGCTGACGCCACCGAGGCCTCCGGCCAGCTCATGGGCGTAAAAGACGTCCCCGACTTCTATGCAACGGTACAAACCGTGTCGCAGCCCGCCGTGGGCAAGGCCGCTAGCTATGGCCGCAATGTCTACAGCATCAACGCCGAAACCGCGGCCGAGTTCGCCAAAATGGTTGAGCAGCGCATGGAAGAGGTGAATAAGGCCATGTCTGCCAGCATTAACGAAATGGCAAAGACTGCGCCTGCCGGCTCTGAAGGCATGGTTGCCATGATGAAGTCTGCCTTTGCCGCATCAAACTCTGCCTTTGACGCCATTAACAAGGCCGCCAAGCAAGTAGTAGAAATGGTCGAGCACAACGTGGAATCTGCCGCCAAAGCCGGCGAGGCTGCAATTGCCTCCGCGCCCAAGGCCGGTGGCCGTCGCAAGTCTGCCGACTAGTGCGAAGCCATTGCTCGGTTGCCTGACTTCAGGGCCTGGCTAATGTCTCGACAAAAAAGCACCGTAAGGTGCTTTTTTGTTTTGTATCCTGCACGGCCGAACTATGATCACACTCCCCAGAAAAAGCGAACCACTGCGGTATACAGGGGAATGCCAATCAGGATGTTGAGTGGGAAGGTGATTCCCAGAGACAGCCCTAGGTAGAGCGAGGCGTCTGCCTCCGGAATTGCCTCGCGAAGCACGGCGGGCACGGCAATATAACTGGCGCTTGCTGCAAGCACGCATAGCAGAATGGCATCGCCGGCCGCAAGACCGCCTATGGCACTGAGAATCAGGGCAATCAGGGCATGCAGCAGCGGCGCGGTCACCGCATATCCCAGAAGCAGCACCGACTGCCCTTTGAGCGCAGGGATGCTCTTGGCTGTGAGCAATCCCATGTCTAACAAAAAGAAGGCCAGCATGCCGGTAAACAGGTCTGCTGAGAAGGGCTTCATGGCTGCAGCACCCTCGGGCCCCATGAGGTAACCAATGAGCATACTTGCCAGCAGCAGCAACTGGCCACCGTCGGTAAATGACTCATGCAGTACACCCAGAAAGCCACCCTTGTGGGGTGCCCCAGCAGTCGGCAGGTGGACATCCCCGCCGTAGCGCAGTGGCCGCGCGTCTGGCATGCGCCCCTTGCGGACAAGGTTGGCAATCACGACGGCAAAAATCACCGCAGGCGACTCCATAATCGCCATACAGGCTGCCATGTAGCCGCCGTGGGGGATGCCGCGGACATCCAAGAATTCGCCGGCGGTAATAAAGGTTACGGCACTCACCGAGCCATAGGTGGCGGCGATACTCACGGCATTGTAGGCATGGGTGACGCGCCGTAAGGCCAAGAAACCAATGACCGGTATCACGCAGGCAAGCAGTAGCGAAAGCTTTAACGTGGTGATGACCTCGGGCGTGAGGCCAGTTACCGCAAGAGACTGGCCACCCTTTAGTCCCAGGGCCATTAACAGATACAGCGCCAGAAACCGGCTGATCGCAGCCGGGATTTCTAGGTTGGATCGAACGGCCCCAGCAAAGAGCCCCAGCAGAAAAAACAGGACTGCTGGGTGAAGAAGCGCGGTCACGCAGTAATCTTCAGGCCGCGCGCAGTCGGGCCGCCTGCCCCGGGAGGCTGGCCAACTCTTTATACCGATCGGCCGCACAACTGGCCGCAAAGGCATGGGGCTTTACCTGGGGCGATACATTGCATACCCCGCGTATGTAGCCAATGGCCTGTTGCACGACGCAGTGCGACCCGTTCTCTGGTTCCGGCGAGATATCCAGGTGCACCTCTACCGACCGATCTGCCAGAACCGGGGCCAGCTTCAGGTAGAGGTCTGCCACCTTATAGACCTCGTTCATTAGCCGCATCTGAGGGCGGTCCACCCGCTGGTCGTAGTCGCGTTCGCGGATTGTTTCGCCAAAGAGTTTGCAGCCGTGGTTACCATCGATGTGCACCACGACTACCAGGGTGTAGTCGGCAAACCAGGTGTTCCCCTGAGAGAGGCGGCATGAGTCCGCACCAATATAGACCTTGGAGGCGGGGCTCTGGGCCGCGATAAACCGTTGCACCTCGGACAAATCAAAGCTCATGGTAGGGACTATCCTCCTGAGTTACTTTTCTCCCGTGCCCAGCCCCTGCCTGGGGCTAGACGGAGACTAAACTTCCGGAGTGTATCGCGAGCGGGCAGGCTTTGTGCGATGCATCGTTCCTGCTTTTCCGAAAAACCGGTCACGGCATCGGCCATCGTTGTTTTTCTATGCCCCAGGGCTCTAGAATCGGGACGTTTCGGCGTAAACCCCAATCTCAACCCAAGTTTCTCTATGACCGAACTTCATGTCTACTGTCAGGCTGGTGCCCGGCACACGCAGGTCGAGGGCTGGCACGATGGCCGGCTTAAAATACGGCTAAAGGCGCGCCCCGCAGAGGGGCGTGCAAACCGCGCACTTGTCGACTGGCTGTCAGATCGGCTGGGATGCATGCGGGGGCAGGTGGTCTTAATTTCTGGTGAAAAAAGTCGTTACAAGACAATTCTTATTGAAGGCCATGGGCCTGAAGAGGTGCTGGCACGCCTCTCGAGCATGGGCCCCCCGGCGCTCTCTTCGCATTCCACCTAGCGCTGGCATTGAGCCACCTGCCGGGCGCATGGCCTGTGTCCGAGTGGAAAGTTAATGCAGAACCGTATCCTTGGCCCGATAGTGGCTGCCGTCTTGCTTGTGCACGGGGCCGTGGTCTTTTTTTCGCTGCGCACCGCTGTACCAGTGCCGCCCGAAGTTACCGCCGTGGTTGCCTTTTTCGTCTCGCCTGCGGTCCCTCCAAGCCCCCCGGTGCGGGCCGCGTCAGCCGAGAGACGACCCGCCCCGAGACCCGATCCAGCCCCGCAGGCAGTGGCGCCCCAGCCTCAACCCCTGGTAAGCCAACCGACCCGCCCGATAGAGACTTCTGCACCATCCGTTGCGGCTAGCACCCCGCAGGCCACGAGCCAGCTAAGCCCTGCGCAGGTGCCCTCCGAGCCTTCGGAGCCCGCAAGCCGCGTGAGCCCTGCGGTCCCGGCACCTGCATCTGAGCCAGCCCCTGCAGCGCCCGTTGCAGTGTCAATCGACGCGGTGCGTTACCTGAAGCCCCCGCAGGTAGTCTATCCTCCCCTATCGCGCCGCATGGGAGAGACCGGCCGGGTGGTGGTTCGCGTGCTCGTTGATGCTCAGGGGGTGCCGACCGAAGTAACGCTGGCCGAGCCTTCGCGTTTTGCGCGTCTGAATGACCAGGCCCTGCAGGCGATGCGTCAGGCCCGATTTGAACCCTATCGGGTCAATGGCCGGCCGATGTCTGTCACTATGTTGGCCCCGATTGTTTTCACCTTAGAGGATCGTCCATGAACGAGGCAGCCACGCCCGGTATCGCCCACTTTGTCTCTCAGACCGATGCCGTTGGTATGGTCTTGTTTGTTATCTTGTTGTTGATGTCTGTCGCCTCGTGGACAGTAATCCTGGTGCGTCTGGTTCTTCGGGCACTGCAAAAGCGCCGCTCCCATCAGTTTCGTCAGCAGCTCGAGTCTCAGGCGTCGGTCGCCGACTTTGTGGGAAGTCATCCGGCAGACCCCCTTGAGGAGCCGTTCTCCTGGTTTATGGCAGAACTCAGCAAGGCCCAACGGTCGGCTGATGCCCTCGGGCAGCGGGCCCAAATACTGATGGACCGCATCGCCGCCCGTCTCGAAAACGGCCTGACCCTCCTCGGAACCGTGGCCTCGACAGCGCCCTTTGTGGGCCTCTTCGGAACCGTCTGGGCGGTCTACCATGCCCTGGTGGCCATTGGTATGACAGGCTCTGCCGGCCTGGAGCAGGTGGCTGGCCCCGTAGGAGAGGCGCTCATCATGACGGGCCTTGGCCTGGCGGTGGCGATTCCCGCAGTGGTGGGCTACAACCTAATTGTGCGGACCAATCGTCTGCTGCTGACTGAGCTCAATGGCTTTGCCCAAGAGCTCATCGAAGACCTGGTGCTGGCCCACGAGGCTAAGGGATAAGGACAAGTCATGGCATTTTCATACTCCCCGCGTTCTGGGCATGGGTCGCATGGTTTGGTTGCCTCAGAGATAAACATGATTCCGCTTATCGACGTCATGCTCGTTTTGTTGGTGATCTTTATGGTCACTGCGCCCTTGCTCACCCATGCAGTCAAGCTCAACCTGCCTGTTGCCGAAAGCCAGGTGAGTCGCGTAAATGCAAAGCCACTGGCGGTGTCTGTTCAGGCCGATGGCAGCCTGTTTCTGGCAGACCAAAAGATCGATCGCACGGCACTGAAGGCCGAGTTTGCGCGGGCAGTGGGTCAAGACCCCGAGATACAACTGCACCTGCGGGCTGATACAGCGGTGGCCTATGGCCGTGTTGCCGAGGTGCTCTCGGATGCGGCCGCAGCAGGCGTGACCCGAATGGGGTTTATTACACAGCCGTAATAGCGCTGCGCAGGGCCGCAGTAAGTTCGGTGGGCGCTTCTGTCATGAGTGAATGCCCGCAATCCAGGGTGTAGACCTTGGCCTGAAGTGCCTGTGCGAGTTCTCGTACAGAGCGCGCAGGGGTCATCTGATCGCGGCTGCCCACCACCAGGCTGGTGCGCACGGCAGCCGCTGCCTGCGAGGCGGAATCTGCTGCAGTACCACTAAGCCTCTGCGCTGCCTCTAGGCCGCGGGCATAGTTGTTACAGAGCCGAAAGTCGTGGGCAAACAGGTTTACAGAGGGGTCGGCCAGGCCGATGATCCGGCGCATCAGGGCGCGGCTGGCGCCATACAGCCAGGTGCCCGGCCCCGGCGTTCCCGGTTTGGGTGCAAGGCTGTAGATCGACCATGCGGCCACATTCTCTACGGCCTCAAGCGGGTCGCGCTCTGCGAGTTCTAGTAACTGCGGCGACACCCGCATGGGGTAGGTGGTGCCCACCATGACCAAATGGGTGATCACTGGGGCAGCCATCTGCGCATGCGTTCCCCCTGCTGCGACCTGTGACCGTTCTGCTGCTGGCTTTGGCTGCGCTGCCGCCGTGGTTGACTGCGCTGCTGCTTCGAGGGCAATCAGCGAGCCCATGCTGTGGCCCACCAGCGCGGCGGTTTTTACGCCTGCTGTCGCGAGTAGCCCAAGTAGCCAGGCCCCGGCCTCTTCAATCGATGCCAGAGGCAGGCCTTTACTCTTTCCGTGACCGGGTAGGTCGAGGGCCAGCACGCTGTAGCCATGATGGGCAAAGGCCCTTGCCTGTAGGCCCCAGACACTATGGTCGTTTACCGCCCCGTGCACGAACACTACGCAGGGAAGGCTTGGGTCAAAAGGCCTGCCCCCGGTGTAGGCATAGGTGCCCTGAACAATCATGCCCCTGTGGCCGACTTCTCGGCCCCTGACTTCTCGGCCCGCTTGAGCGCCTGGCGTAGGTCTTCGATCAGGTCGTGGGGGTCTTCCAGGCCAATGGAGAGTCGCACGGTGCCCTGGCCCAAGCCTGCCTGCCGCAGGGCCTCTTCCGACATTCGAAAGTGGGTGGTCGAGGCGGGGTGAATGACCAGCGACCGGCAGTCGCCGACATTGGCGAGGTGGGAAAAAAGGCCGAGTGCGTCGATAAATGCCTTGCCCTGATCGCGGCTGCCCTTAATGTCAAAGCTTAAGACGGCACCGGCTCCTTTAGGCAGCAGGGTCTTGGCCAGGGCATGGCTGGGGTGTGTCTCCACCATGGGGTGGCGCACCGAGGCCACAAAGGGGTGACTTAACAGAAACTCCACCACCTTCTCGGTGTTTGCGATATGCCGGGCCATACGCAGCGGTAGGGTTTCAAGCCCCTGCAGAATATGCCAGGCGGTCTGTGGGCTCATACAGGCCCCGAAGTCGCGCAGTCCTTCCCGCCTGGCACGCAGCGAGAAGGCCCCGACGGTGCTTTCCTCAGAAAAGACCATGTTGTGAAAGCCTGCATAGGGTTCGGTGAGCGTGGGGTACTTGCCTGAGGCCTCGTAGTCAAACCTTCCACCATCGACCACCAGGCCGCCAATCACCGTGCCATGGCCACTGAGAAACTTCGTGGCCGAGTGAAACACCAGGTCTGCGCCGTGGCTTAGGGGCTGCAGCAGCCAGGGCGTTGTTAGCGTGCTGTCCACCAGAAAGACCAGCCGGTGGTCGGTTGCAATCTCAGAAATGCCGGCGAGGTTCAGCACATCAATACCGGGGTTACCCAGGGTCTCGCCAAAGAGCAGACGGGTATTGGGCCGAATCGCATCACGCCAGGCATCAAGGTCTGCAGGCGGAACAAAGCTGGCGGTGATACCGAATCGGGGCAGGGTATAGCTCAGCAGATTGTGCGAGCCGCCGTAGAGGGCAGCACTGGCCACAATGTGGTCTCCCGCGCTGAGCAGGGTGGCAATCGCCAGGTGCAGGGCCGCCTGCCCACTGGCGGTGGCAATCGCGCCGACGCCGCCATCCAGCGCAGCAATGCGCTCCTCAAGTACGGCATTGGTGGGGTTCGAAATACGAGAATAGACATGCCCCGACTGCTCCATGTTAAAGAGGGCAGCGGCCTGGTCTGCCGAAGGGAATACAAATGATGTGGTGAGGTGAATGGGCACGGCCCGCGCCCCAGTGGCAGGGTCGGGTGCCGCCCCGGCATGCAGGGCGAGGGTGTCAAAGCCGGGTCGAAAGGGCGTGGTCATGGCTATCTTTCAGTGTATCGCCTTCGGGGGTAACCGTAACGCCCACCTCGAGCCGGTGATGCGCGCCCCCATGAATCACCCCGCGTAGCGGCGAGACATCGGCAAAGTCACGCCCGACCGCGAGCCGAATATAGTCCAGCCCAGGCGAGGCAAGTCCTGTTCGGTTGTTGGTGGGATCGCAGTCAAGCCATTGGTCATCGCCCAGATAGACGGAGACCCAGGCATGGGAGGCGTCAGCCCCAATAAGCCGGGGCTGGCCTTCGGCTGGCTCGGTAATAAGGTACCCACTGACATAGCGGGCAGCCAGCCCGCGGCTGCGCAGGCAGGCCAGCATGATGTGGGCAAAGTCTTGGCAGACTCCGCTGCGCTGGGCAAGCGCGGTTCGCGCAGCGGTCTGAACCGTGGTGGTCTGCGGGTTGTACTGCAACTCCCGATGGAGCAGCGCGGTCAGTGCCGTGCAGACTTCTGCCAGAGGCCTGCCCGCCACAAATACTTCGGCCGAGAACGCAACAAATTCTTGGCCTCGGGGCACATAGCTTGACGGATAGGCATAGAGGCTTTCTTTGAGGGCGGGCTTTGTGGGTGCATAGGCAATTGCCTGGGCCATGAACTCCCAGGGCGACTTCCAAGATGACACCCCTAGCGAGTCCCGCGGAGGCACCGTTAGTTTCTCCCCCGGGGGCAGACCTCCTTGCGTATCTCTAGCGATGCTCCAGGTCTCGAGTACCGAGGTAACGCACACCGTGAGCTCGGCATGTGCCGTTTCCTGGTTGAAGAACCACTGCTGGTTACCAAAGGCATCTGTTGTCTGCAGGGCGAAGGTGGGCTGCGGATAGACCTGACGGTGTACCGAGACGACCCGCTGGCATGGCGTGTTACTGGGCTCAAGGTGGGCCTGGTGCCAAGAGGTTGTTACCGCGGGCTGATAGAGATACCGGGTCTCGTGGCTCACCCGAATGCGCCGTGCCTGCGTCGGCTGCGGCAGAGACAGAGACCTAACCACCAAGGCTGGTGTCGCGGTCGTAGACATGGACAAAATACTGCTGGGTAATGCGATCGGACAACTGCCAGGCAGCCTGCTGTATCTCCTGCAGCCAGCAGGACAGCCTCTCGTCGTTCTCCGAAATATGCTGCAAAACGCCAGAGGGCGGAATGTCGATGGTCTGTGCCAGCGCGTCCGGCTCTCCCATCGGGGTCTGCGCAAGCTTTGACAGTCGTTTGCGCAGGCTAAGGGCAACCCAGGTCAGTGACCGGGGGCTCTGGTCGTGGGACAAGAACAGGTCCATGAGCCTGCGACGCGGCGTATGCGAGGGCAGGGGTGCCAGGTCGCTGGGGTTGGTCTCAAAGAGGCGCGTGAGCACCAGGCCCACGGCTGATCCCCGGTAGACTGTCTCTTCGGGCTGCGGCAGCACACGGGCCTGGGTGGCCGTTGCCAGAACATCTGCCAGAAAACCCAGTCTTTCCAATAATCGACCGATCATTAAAAGCTGCCAGCCATCATCCCGCAGCATCCGGTCTGACTGCGCCCCGGTCATGCTCGCCAGGGCGCGGCTGGTGCGTTCCAGGGCTTTTAAGGCTGTGACTGCAGAGGGCTGCTCGCTGGGTTTAAAGGCAGAGCCCAGAGATGCCAGGCAGTCTTCTACGGCATGCCAGTGCTCCTGCGATAGCCGGTCACGCACCGCAGAGGCAGACCGTCGCAGGTGGGCAAGTTGATAGGCAAGGCTTTGCGGTGCCGCCGAATCACCCAGGCTGGTAATCAGGTCTTCCAGCGCAGATACAGGCTGTAACGCCCTGGGGCCGAGTCGCAGCCAGAGATGGGATAGCCAGCTCTCCAGCGCCGAAGGGCTGGGGGTTTCGGTAAGAAGGGTATCGAGACGCACCTGCACCAGACGAAGGCTGTTCTCGCTGCGCTCGGTGTAACGCCCCATCCAGAAGAGGTTCTCCGCCGCGCGACTGGTGACCCCCCGGTGCACGATCGGGGGAGGGCTGTACAGGTTTGGTCCAGCCGCCTGGTCCGCCAGAGGTGTCTCGTTATCGATCAGCCAGACATCGGCGCTGCTGCCGCCCTGCTGCATTGAGGCGATCTGATGTCTTCCCACTACCCGGGCCATGCCGCCGGGAATAACCTGCCATTGATCGGGCCCGGGCCCGATCCGAAGGGCAAATACGCGCAGCAGGTAGGGCTGGTTGACCAGCCCCTCTCGCCAGACCGGCATCTGATCGAGTGCAACGATTGACTGCACTGCATAGGCCTCTGGATCTTCCGCGATACGCCCACGCCATGCCGCTTGCTCGTCTTGTGAAAGAGAAGGCAGCAGCACCGTCTCGAAACTCTCGCGCCCCGGCGCATCGGGATAGCTGGGCTTGATAACGCATCGGTCGAACTCATCGCTCACGGCCTTGCGTGCGGCCGCCTCGCCACACCACCAGGTGTCGGCAGAGGCAAGGGCCAGGGGCCCACCGAGCACCGCCTCTGAGAGCCCAGGCAGAAAACCCAGTAAGGCCGGAGACTCCAGAAATGCCAGCCCCGGAGCATTTACGATTGCCACCTGGCCGGCCAGGTAGGCATTAAGCAGCCCTGGCGTACCCAGGGTTGAGTCGGCCCGCAGCGTCAGCGGATCAAGAAAGGCGTCATCCATACGTTTCACGATGACATGCACCCGCTCGAGCCCCTTGAGGGCTTTGAGAAAGACCTGGCCGTTACGCACCACCAGGTCGTGGCCCTCCACCAGGGTCAGACCGAACTGTCGGGCCAGATAGACCTGCTCAAAATAGGTCTCATTAAATGGGCCTGGCGACAGCAGGGCGATATGGCTTGGGCCCGACTCGGGATTCAGCCTGCCAAGGCCTTCCACAAACTGCCGCAAGACCTGGGCCCAGGGCCTTACCTTCAAGGCCTGAAAGGCGTCGGCATGCTGGCGCGAAACCAACAGCCGGTTTGTTAAGGCATAGCCAAGTCCCGAGGGGGCCTGGGTGCGCTGGGATAAGACAACCCATGTTTCGTCTGGCTGACGGGCGAGGTCAAAGGCAATCACCTGCAGGTATTCCCGCGGTCCTTGTCCTCCGATGGCAGGCGACTGTACGGCGGGAATAAAACCGGGATGACCATAAACAAGGGCACTGGGAAGCAGGCCTTGATCGAGCAACTGACCATCACCATAGACATCTGCGGCGATATGTTCGAGAAGCGCGGCACGCTGGCAGACTCCCTGAGAAATGCCTTGCCAGTCTCTGCCATTGAGTAGTAAAGGAAATAGTTCCAGCGACCAGGGCCGCTGCGACTGGGAGTCTGGTGAATAGATGTTGTAGCTCAGGCCATGGTCTTGGATCTGGCGGTTTAGCTCTTCGTGGCGCTGTCGCCGGCTCTGCTCGGTCTGAGGGCCGAGGGCGAAGAATTGCGAATAGGCAGTGGCAGTGGCAGCGTTCAAAAGGTACCAAGCGAGGGCAGAGACGGTTAAGGCATCGGGCGACGTAGGTCCATGGTAAACGGAAACTCGGGGCTTGCGGCAACATGACGGAGCCTTGCGCTGGCATGAGGCAAGTCGCCAGGCGTGTGGTTGGCCCGAAAGAACCGTGACAGCCTTCGGCTCTCAGCCTCGTAGGCATTGACCGGAAAGGTGTCGTAGTTTCTTCCGCCCGGATGCACCACGTGATACTGACAGCCCCCAAGCGATCGATGGTTCCAGGTGTCTACCAGGTCGAATGTAAGTGGCGAATGCACGCCAATACTTGGGTGCAGGCTTGAGGAAGGGTTCCAGGCCTTGTAACGCACACCGGCCACATAGTCCCCCTCAACCCCTGTGGGCTGTAAAGGCAGCGCCTGGCCGTTACAGGTGACCAGGTATCGGCTGGGATTCAGCCCATTGATGCGCAGTTCAATGCGTTCGAGTGAAGAGTCAACATAGCGCACCGTGCCGCCCCCGCTATTTTCTTCTCCCATAACATGCCATGGCTCTAAGGCCATGCGCAGGGTTATCTGCATGCCCTGCAGACTGAGGTCGCCAAGACGGGGAAAGCGAAACTCCACGTGCGGGGAAAACCAGTCGGGGTCAAAGTCGTAGCCTGAGGCCTTCAGGTCGAACAAGACATCGTGCAGGTCTTGCACGATAAAGCTAGGGAGCATAAAGCGGTCGTGCAGTGCGGTGGTCCATCGGGTTACCGGGGCCTCGTAGGGGCGAGACCAGAACTTTGCCACCAGTGCCCGCAGCAGCAGCTGCTGCACCAGGCTCATCCGCGCGTGCGGCGGCATCTCGAAGGCCCGAAGCTCAAGCAGCCCCAGTCGCCCGGTGGGGCCATCGGGCGAGAACATCTTGTCAATGCAAAACTCACTGCGGTGCGTGTTGCCCGTGACATCGATCAAGATGTTGCGCAGGCTGCGATCGACCAGCCAAGGCGGCATCACCTCGCCAAAACGGCTGCGATGTCTCCTAATTTCCGCCAGGGCTATTTCCAGTTCGTATAACTGGTCGTTGCGGGCCTCGTCAAGCCGAGGCGCCTGGCTGGTCGGGCCAATAAAGAGCCCGCTAAACAGGTAGCTTAGGCTCGGGTGGTTATGCCAGTAGACCAGCAGGCTTGCCAGCAATTCCGGGCGTCGCAGAAAAGGGCTGTCGGCCGGTGTGGCCCCACCCAGCACCATGTGGTTGCCGCCGCCCGTGCCCGTGTGCCTGCCATCGGTCATGAACTTTTCGGCAGACAGCCGCGAGGCAAAGGCTGCCGCATAGAGAAATTCCGTATGGGCCAGCACCTCATTCCAGCTGTGGGCCGGGTGGATATTGACCTCAATCACGCCGGGATCGGGGGTAACCTGCAATACCTGCAGCCGTGGGTCACGCGGGGGCGGGTAGCCTTCGAGAATCACCGGCATGTTCAGGGCCTCTGCCGTCTCTTCTACCCTGTGCACCAGCGCAAGATAGTCTTCGAGCCGCGCCAAAGGGGGCATAAAGACATAGAGCTGTGATGACTGCCCGCCGTGGCTTACCTCTGCCTTGGGCCCATTGGCCCGCATCGGGTCGCGTGTCTCAACGACCAGCGCCGTTCGGGTCGGTCCGTGGGCGGTTTCGGCAGAAGGCGCCTCATCAAGCCCTGCCATCCCGCCCTGGTGTGCGGGTCTTTGCATGCGTAGGGTCTGGGCCGGGGGAAGCGCTGCCCGCGGTGCGCTTGGGTCAATGGGGTGCTGATGCAGTTCGTCCGTCTTTGGCACCCAGGGCAGCGAGTCTAGGGGCAGCCGATAGCCCATCGGTGAATCGCCAGGCACAAGGTACATTCGTTCATCCCGCAGAAACCAGGGGCCGGTGGTGAATACGGTTCCGGAGAGCTCAGGGCTGCCCGGTACTGTGGTCAGAGGAAGTGCATAGCCCACTACCGCCGATAGCCCTTGCGAATAGACCCGCCGCAGCCGTGTGCGCTCCATGGGATCTTCCAGGCGTGCGTCAAAGGGGTCAACGTTGATCGGCAGCCGCCGCTCGCGCCAGAGGTAGTAGAAGGTGTCCTCATAGCCGGGGGTGATGGTCTGCGTGGTGAGCCCGAGGTTCATTGCAAGGCTTTCGATAAACCGCTTCGCGTCTTCGCTGGTCTGCTGCCGTGGCTGCGCCTCATCGGCCAGCAGCGCAGGGTTGTGCCAGCAGGGCTCGCCATCGGTGCGCCAGTAAAGGCTTAACGCCCAGCGCGGCAGCTGCTCTCCTGGGTACCACTTGCCCTGGCCAAAATGCAGGAAACCGCCCTGACCATATTCCTCGCCCAGCCGCTCGATGAGGTCGATGCCGTAAATGCGCTTGGTGGGCCCGAGGGCATCGGTATTCCACTCGGCCGCATCGCGATCGGTGCTCGACACAAAGGTAGGTTCGCCGCCCATGGTAAGGCGTACATCCTCGCTGATGAGCGCCTGATCAACTGCATGGCCTAGCCCCAGAATGTTCTGCCATTGGGTATCGGAATAAGGAAGGGTGACGCGGGGCGATTCATAGATACGCGAGACCGACATCTCGTGGCCAAACTGGACTTCGGCCTTTTCAAGCCGGCCCTCAATGGGCGCGGCCCCGGAAGGCTGCGGTGTGCAGGCCAGCGGAATATGGCCTTCGCCGGCCAAAAGCCCCGACGTGGGGTCCAGGCCAATCCAGCCCGCACCCGGCAGATAGACCTCGCACCAGGCGTGTAGGTCGGTGAAATCGCGGTCTGAGCCGGAGGGGCCATCCAGAGACCGGACATCGGGCTTGAGCTGAATGAGATACCCCGAGACAAACCGCGCCGCAAGTCCCAGGTGCCGCAGCATTTGTACCAACAGCCATCCTGAGTCGCGGCAGGATCCGCTGCCAAGCGCAAGCGTCTGCTCGGGGGACTGCACACCGGGCGCAAGGCGAATGAGGTAGGTAATGTCTTTGTGCAGCCGTTGGTTCAGACCCACCAGAAAATCGATGGTGCGGGTCTTGGTCTGCGAGGTGCGGCGCAGGTAGTCGGCAAGCCTCGGCCCGGGGGGAGGGCAGGCTAGGTAAGGCGCGAGCTCCTCGCGCAGGGCTGGGTCATAGGCAAAGGGGTAGTGCTCAGCCTGCGGCTCTAGAAAAAAGTCAAAGGGGTTGTAGACCGCCATTTCAGCAACTAGGTCTACGGTTACCTTCAGCTCTTTGGTTTTCTCGGGAAAGACAAGCCGAGCCTGGTAATTGGCAAAGGGGTCTTGCTGCCAGTTCAGAAAATGGCCTTGAGGCTCTATTCCTAGGGAATATGCTAGTACGCGCGTTCGGCTGTGCGGTGCGGGCCGCAGCCGCACGACCTGCGGGCCAAGGCTGATTGCCCGGTCGTAGCGGTAATGGCTGACATGGTGAAGGGCAACGTGTATGGACATAAGCGACTAACGCACTAAAAAAGTGCAAAAAAGTGTTTGAAAATGAAAGACTTAGGAGGAAAGGAGGATTCGCATTATTCCCCTCTTATGCACTGCAACACAAGCTTTTTCTGCTGAAAAATAGTCTTTGCTCCTGGGCATGGGCGGTCTCAGACTGGTACCGGCTTTAGGCATCGCTCGGGCCCGATCCCGCCCGGGTTGGCTGCGCCTTCCCTTTATGACAGGTGACCGCAGCGTGATATTTCAATAAAGTGCGGTAAATTCATCCTGCCGCGGACATAACAATGAAGAAAACCATCGTTCTTCTCGACGACGATATAGGTGTTCGCCTTGCGATCGCGCGCGCGCTTGAGTTCGCCGGGTTTGAAGTAATGCCCTTTTCCTCTGGCCAGGACCTGCTTGCCCGGATATCGGAGGTGCTGCATCAGGCGGACGGGCAGGTCGGCTTTCTGTTAGATATGCGCATGCCCGGTGGCGTCTCTGGTCTTGAAGTTATGCGCCGACTGCGTGAGCGGGGAATTGCGCATCCTGTTGTTTTCCTCTCAGGGG
Organism: Betaproteobacteria bacterium; assembly: GCA_016868305.1. Classification (GTDB taxonomy): domain Bacteria; phylum Pseudomonadota; class Gammaproteobacteria; order Burkholderiales; family Burkholderiaceae_A; genus Hahnella. The sequence continues at coordinate 157,532 of VGHK01000001.1, forward strand.
AGGCACATCTGCAAGAGGCCATTGAGGCACTCAAAGCCGGTGCCTCGGATTTTCTTCTAAAGCCTGTTGATCACGAAAAGCTGGTCCAGGCCCTGCGGTGTGCCCTCGATGCTGTGGCGATCGGGCAGGATCAGCCTGACGAAGAGGAGTCCGATGCGCCCATTGATCTGGGAACCGTTTTTGCGGGTTTTCAGGGGCAGACTGAAGAGCCGGAAGGCCCTGGCTCAGAAGGGTTTGCCGCGCTTACGCGCCGTGAGCAGGAGGTCTTGTCGTTTGTGCTCAAGGGGTTTCGCAGCCTGCAGATAGCCTCGGCGCTACAGATCTCTGAGCGCACGGTAAAGATGCACCGATCTAACATCATGGCGAAGGTAGGGGCCCACGGCGCAACCCATCTGGTCTATCTCTATCAGCAGTTCCGCCGCGGCCATTCCCGTGTCGCCTAAAAAGTCGTGGGCAGGATGATTCCCCCAGCCGATGTGGGACATGACTGGGAAGAGCGGTCCGCCCGCCTTCGGCAGGCGCGTCTCGATCAGGGCTTCTCGCTTTCGGCTATGGCGGGGCGCCTCACCGTAAGCGTAACCGAGTTGGCCGCTATTGAGGCCGCCAATTTTCAGTACTTCGATTCGGGCGAGCGCGTGCAACTTTTTCTGACCAAGCTCGAGGCGATTCTTCAGCCTTCAAGCCCCGTCTGCGGGCAGTTTATCCCTAAGTTTCTGCGTGACGACCTGTCTGCCTAGCGCGGCGACTTGACTTTTTGCCGGCCAGTGAAGAACACTAGCCTTCGCACGCGTCTGGAGGCTGCCTTGGAATTTCCTGATCATCTGCGCTACACCCTGTCTCACGAGTGGGCCTCGCAAGAGCCCGATGGTGACGTTCTCGTTGGTATTTCGGCGCTTGCCCAAGACTCTCTGGGTGAACTTGTCTATGTGGAACTACCGTCGCTTGGAAAATCCGTTGCTGCGGGTGAAGCCTGCGCAGTTGTCGAGTCCACCAAGGCCGCCTCTGATGTCTATGCGCCGATTGCAGGCGAGGTAACGGCAGTAAACGAGGCGCTGCGCAACGAACCTCAGACGGTTAACGCGGCGCCCTATACCGAGGGCTGGCTTTTTCGCATCCGGCCAGCAGTCGGTGCCGATCTGTCCGCATTACTCAGTGCCCAAGACTATCAGGCCCAGGCCCACTAAATTTTTTCCAGGAGTTTTCCCGCATGAAGACTGTCGAACCGATCGATCGACTCGATGCCCTATTGGCTGAAGACGCCTTTCATGCCCGCCACATTGGCCCGTCCACCGAAGCCCAGCAGTCGATGCTTGCCGCTCTTGGCCTTGATTCGGTTAATGCGCTGATCCGCGAGACCGTTCCGGCCAGCATTCTGCGCGGCGACCTATTGGCCCTGCCAGAGCCTATGGATGAATCTGCCGCTCTGCAGTACCTGCGGGGGCTCGCATCAGACAATGCGGTCTTCCGCAGCTACATCGGGGCGGGCTACTACGGCACCCATACCCCGCAGCCCATCGTTCGTAATGTTCTAGAAAACCCCGGCTGGTACACCGCCTACACCCCGTATCAGGCAGAGGTGGCCCAGGGGCGGCTTGAGGCCTTAATGAACTTTCAGCAGGTGGTCGTTGACCTCACGGGGCTGTCCACGGCCAATGCCTCATTGCTCGATGAGGCAACGGCTGCAGCCGAGGCTATGGGCATGTTCTTGCGAGTCCGCAAAGATGCCAAAGCCTCGCGTTACCTGGTAGACCAACAGGTGCATCCTCAGGTGCTTGCCGTACTGCGCAGCCGCGCTCGCTGGATGGGCATTGCCATTTACCTCTGCGACCTGTCAAAGCCTCTGTCTGCCGACACCCTTGCTGGAGTCTTTGGGGCCCATGTACAGACCCCCTCAACCGAAGGCCGGCTTTTTCATGTCGCGCAGCTGGCAGAGCAGTTGCATGGCGTGGGGGCGCGGCTTGCTGTGGGTACTGATCTCTTGGCCCTTATGCTCACCCAGTCGCCCGGGCAGATGGGTGCAGATGCCGCCTTGGGCAGTGCCCAACGGTTTGGTGTTCCTATGGGGTTCGGCGGGCCCCATGCCGCGTTTCTGGCAGTGCGGGCTGACCTCGTACGTGCAATGCCGGGCCGCATTATTGGAGTCTCGGTTGATGCCCACGGGCAGCCGGCCTATCGCATGGCTTTACAGACCCGCGAGCAGCATATTCGGCGCGATAAGGCCACGAGTAATATCTGCACCGCCCAGGCGCTGCTTGCCAATATGGCAGGGTTTTATGCTGTCTATCATGGGCCCGAGGGCCTTACCCGAATTGCCCTGCGGGTCAATGTCTTTGCACGGGTGCTCGCCCAGCGGGTGGGTCAGTCAAGCCAAGGTGCGCTCTCGCCCGTACACCAACACTTTTTTGACACCCTGGTCTTCGATGCCCCAAGCCACAAGGCGGCGATCCTGCAGCGGGCGGCAGAGCGGCGTATTAACCTGCGTGACTATCCGCAGTCCACGCGTCTGGGGGTATCGCTTGATGAGACGGTCACGCTGCGCGACCTCGCTGATCTCATCTGGGTATTTACCGGCAACGACACTAGCCCTGACAGCCTGCGGGGGCTTGCGATGACGACCCTGCCTGAGTCTCTGGGCAGCGATATGCGGCGAAGCGAGCCGGTTCTGGGTCATCCCGTGTTTCACCAGTATCGCAGCGAGACTGAGTTTGTCCGGTACCTCAAACGGCTGGAGAACAAAGATATTTCGTTAGTGCATTCTATGATTCCGCTCGGGTCGTGCACCATGAAGCTCAATGCCGCCTCTGAGATGGCTCCCGTAAGCTGGCCAGAGTTTGCCGCGTTGCATCCTTTTGTTCCGGCAGAGCAGAGCCGTGGCTATACCCGCATGCTCAAAGAGCTGCGTGACTGGCTGGTTGAGATTACCGGCTTTGCCGAGGTGAGCTTTCAGCCTAACTCGGGTGCCCAAGGGGAGTATGCGGGCATGATGGCGATTCGTCTCTACCAGGCAGCACAGGGTCAGGGCCATCGGGATGTCTGCCTTATTCCCTCATCGGCCCACGGCACCAATCCCGCAACCGCGCAGATGATGGGCCTGAAGATAGTCGTGGTGGCCTGCGATGCCAACGGCAATATTGATCTTGCCGATCTCGCTGCCAAGATCGCAGAGCATGGTCCGCAGCTCTCTGCCCTAATGGTTACCTATCCGTCTACACATGGCGTCTTTGAGTCTGCGATTCAAGAGGTCTGTGCCCAGGTGCATGCCGCCGGTGGTCAGGTCTACATGGATGGCGCTAATCTGAATGCCCAGGCGGGGCTTACGCAGCCTGGCCAGATAGGTGCCGATGTCTGCCACATGAACCTGCACAAGACCTTTTGTATTCCCCACGGTGGCGGCGGCCCGGGTATGGGGCCGATTGCGGTGGCGGCCCATCTGGCCCCGTATCTCAATGCTCATCCTTTTTACGAGGCCGATGCGGCCAATAGCGTTTCTGCGGCCCCCGTGGGAAGCGCGCTTATCACGACGATTTCCTACATGTACATACGCATGATGGGGGCGAGCGGTGTTCGCAAGGCCACAGAGATCGCCATTCTCAATGCCAACTACCTTGCCCACAGGCTTAAAGACTATTTCCCCATTCTGTACACCGGAGAACACGGGCGGGTGGCGCATGAGTGCATTCTTGATCTACGTGGCCTGAAGGCTGAGCTCGGTGTCACTGCCGAAGACGTTGCCAAGCGCCTCATGGACTATGGCTTTCATGCCCCCACCTTGTCATTCCCAGTGGCCGATACCCTTATGGTTGAGCCCACAGAGTCGGAATCAAAGGCTGAGCTCGATCGGTTCGCAGAGGCCATGATTGCCATCGCAGGCGAGATTGCCAAGATTCGTTCGGGTGCCTTTGACCGGGTCGATAACCCACTAAAAAATGCGCCACACACCAGTCGTGAACTGGTGGGCACCTGGCCGTATGCATACAGCCGTGAAGAGGCGGTATTTCCGTTGCCTTGGGTGCGCGCCGCGAAGTTCTGGCCTTCGGTTAAGCGCATCGACAATGCGGCAGGCGACCGCACGCTTGTCTGCACCTGCCCGCCCATTGCAAGCTACCAGGAGACGGCGTGACCCAGAGCCTTGTTCTCGAGTCTCTGCACCGTGCTGCTGGCGCCCGGTTGGGCCCCTTTGCCGGATTCTCCATGCCGATTCAGTATGCCGAAGGCCTTAAGGCCGAGCATCTGCATACCCGTAGCCATGCTGGCCTTTTCGATGTCTCCCATATGGGCCAGTTGCGCATTACTGCGGCGTCCGGGGGAGGCCCGGCGCTGCGTAGCAGCCTTGAGGCCGCGCTGCCCATCGACTTTGAGGGCTGGCCCTCAGGCCAGCAGCGGTACACCGTCTTGCTCAACGAGGCCGGGGGTATTGAAGACGACCTGATGCTTGTCTGGCGACCGGGGCCAGAGCCCGAGGTGCGAATGGTCGTGAACGCTGGTAACCGGGAGAGTGATCTCAAGCGTCTGCAAGATCTGGCGCCGGGCCTTCGGTTTGAATGGGTAGATGCGGCGCTCCTAGCCTTGCAGGGCCCTCAGGCCGAGGCCGTACTCGCGGGCCTTGACCCCAAGGCCGCTGCGATGCGGTTCATGGAGTCTGCCGAGCTTAGCCTCTTGGGAGAGACCTGCTTTACCACCCGCAGCGGCTATACCGGCGAAGACGGCTATGAAATCTCTGTGCCCATCGCCAGTGCGGAAAAGATTGCTGCTGCCTTGGCCTCAGACCCACGGGTGCGCTGGGTGGGGCTGGGTGCGCGCGACACCCTGCGGCTTGAGGCGGGTCTGCCACTGCATGGTCAGGATATTCTGCCCACGGTGTCGCCGCTTGAGGCCGGGCTGCGGTTTGCCATTGCACCCGCCCGTCGCCCCGGGGGTGCACGGGCGGGAGGCTTTCCGGGTGCCGATGCGCTTGCCCCGCAGTGGCAGTCAGGCCCGCGCCGAAGGCTACTGGCGTTTTCATCTCAGCAGCCCGTGCCGATTCGCGCCCATGCGGCCGTCATGGGGGCTACAGGTGCGGTGGGAGAGGCTACGAGTGGAACCGTATCGCCTAGTCTTGGCTATCCGATTCTTATGGCGCTGATCGATGCATCGGCAGACAGCCATGGTCTATCGGCACAAGTGCGCGGGCAGTTACTTGCGCTTAGCCCGGTGTCGCTGCCCTTTGTGCCTAAGCGGTACAAGCGAAACTAGCCGGACGGGATTCTGGCGCTCGCGACTCTCTCTGTGGCGTTTTGAGCGCGGACATGGCGATCGGCAAGGCTATTAAACGATCGCTAGTCTGGCTACTGGCGATTGGCTTTACCCTTTTTGTTGGCTATGAGGTCTACCTGCTGGGCTCGGTCTACTGGCTGCGTTCGCATAATCCGCCAAGCACAGCATTCATTAATGCAGAGCGGCAGCGCCTGACTGAGCTCAGGCCCCCGGTTCGTATCCGGCAGACCTGGGTACCGTATGCGGCCATATCGGTGCATGCCAAGAGGGCGGTAATTGCGGCCGAAGATTCTGGCTTTGTGGACCACGAGGGATTTGACTGGAAGGCCCTGGAGAAGGCCGCCCGAGACAACCTTGAGAAAGGAAAGATTCGCAGGGGTGGCTCTACGATAAGCATGCAGCTGGCCAAAAACCTGTTTCTCTCAGCCGACCGCACCTTGCTGCGTAAGGGTCAGGAGTTTTTGATCACGGGGATGCTTGAAACCGTTCTTGATAAGAGGCGTATCCTGGAGATCTATCTGAATGTGGCCGAATGGGGTGTGGGTGTCTTTGGCATTGAGGCTGCTGCGCAGCATTACTTTGCAACCTCGGCTTCGGCGCTCTCACAGGAGCAGGCTGCCTGGCTCGCCTCGATTCTGCCGGCCCCGAGGCGATACGACCGAAACCGAGGCAGCACGTTTATTCAGTCAAAGGCCCAGACCATCATGGCTCGGATGCCCCTGGTGCGGGTGCCCTAACAGCACCGCCCGTTAGACCATTGCCCCCTGGCTGGCCAGCGACTTGACCGTTATCTGGCTTAAAAAGGCCTGTTTCACCAGTTTCATGCGGTCGGCAAGAGCATGCACGGGGGCGCTTTCGGGAGATAAGGGCGCATTCACCACGGGTTCATCAGATTCGGCGTCGAACAAAAGGCATACCCCTTGGGGTGTGATTTCCTCGGCAGGGGTGCTGAGCTTATAGCCACCACCAGGGCCACGAGAGGCCGCTACCAGGCCAGCCTCACGCAGGCTTCTGAATATGAGCTCAAGGTAGCTCACAGAGACATTGAGCTCTTGGGCGATACTCACCAGGCTGATAGCGCCCTTGTTCTGTTTTTTCTGCAGAATGACCAGCGAATCCAATGCAACACGCGACTTGTTGGAGGTATTCATAATCAAACCCTTTGCGGTTTTTCGATATTTTTTCAGCCCCTAAGGGATGTGTAAGGCGTAGACTCAGGGTTTATGAAATTAGTTCCGTAAAGCGTTTTTTTTGGCCCAGGGTTTCTATGTACAACAGCCAGACCCAGTTACAAGTGCTCTCGCAGGTAATGCACCACGATGCGTTAGCCGGTGCCATGCGCGCACTCACCGAGGGCCTCAGCGAGCAGGCCCCAGCGGGAACCCGAATTGTCTGGTCTCCCGGTTCGGTACAAACCGCCATTGGCGACATGCAGGGCGCGCACCATGTCTTTCTGGTAGATCCTGTGCTTGACGGCGGCGGGCAGATTATTTTTTTCTTTCCTACGCCGCTTTCCTTGGCACAAAAAAAAGACCTCGACCGGTTTCTTGGCATGGCAGAGCGGTGGATGCATGCATTGTGTGAAATGGAACAACTCGAGGCCAGCCTAGGACATGCCGCCTCGCAGGATCCTCTTACCGGTGTGCTTAATGCCCGAGCCTATGCGGCGCGAGTGGGGCAGCTGCTGCACCCGAGCCTCTCTGCATCAGGCCCTGCCGTCGTCCTGCACCTCGACCTGATTCAGTTCAAATCGATCAACGACCAACTCGGCGACGAGATGGGTGACGAGCTTCTGTTCGCCTTTGCCGATCGCGTTCGAAAACAGCTCGGCGCTAACGACTGTTTCGGCCGTCTCGGCCCCGACGAGTTTGGTCTGGTGTTTATGGATCGGGTTTCAGGGTCCGAGACCACCGCATTTCTTGAAAAGTTTCTGCGCTGGGTGCAGCGGCCCCCTATACAAACCAGCCATTGGCATGGCGTTCGCATCGGCATTGCCCCGGTTTCTGATCATCAGCTTTCGGCTAGAGAGCTTCTGCTGGCTGCGGCCAATGCCCTAGGCAGCACAAAGGCGATGACCACGCCCGCATACGCGATGGCGGGGCAGTCGCCCCAGGTTATTGCAGCTGATCTTCAGTAGGGGCGGGCATGTTGCAGCGACTCTTTGGGGGCAACAAAAAGGATCAGCTTGTTAAGGCCAAGGAGGAATATGAGGCCGTCTGCCGGCTACAGGGCGACTCCCGCGAGGCACGTGCGGCGCGGCTTCGCATGGGGATCCGCTGCCGTAACGTTATTGATCAGACCTTTCTCGAAGGAATCGAGAAGTGTTCGGAGCACCTGCAGCAGTGCATGGTGGCGGTTATTACGGGAGACCCGCGCCCTCCCGCGCCAAAGGCAGGCGCCTTTCAGAAGGTCAAGACCATTAATGGCCCGATCATGGCCTATATTCCGCTAAAGGCTGCAGAAGAAGTCTTTGCCATCGGCGACCTGTATCAGCGCGAGGAGATCTCCGATGCCCATGCCCTAGAACTCGTGCAGGCGGTTGCCGACAAAATTTCTTTAGAGCTTAAGCTAGAGCGTGCGATAGAGCCTTTAGGCTTTCTGAGCGAGAAGCTCGAGGAAGACCGCGCCGTAGAGGATATGGCGGCGGTGCGCGCTGCACGCCAGAGGCAGGACGGGCAGCCCGACAGCTAGCCTGTTTGGCTAACCTAACTTTAGTTGGCTGCTATGTTTCTGGGCCTCGCGACAAGGGCTGAAGAGCTCCTAGCGGCGCAGTTGTTGGGCCCGGTGGCCGAGCCCCCAGGTTCATGCGAATAGTAAGAAACTCCGGAAGCCAGGGGTTTGCCACTGATAGCGAGTACTCCAACATGGGCCGGAACCAGGCCTTCTGCCATGCCCGGTCTGTAGGCAAGGGGGTTAGCGAAATCAAAACGGCCAGAGCCACCGAAATCGCAATTCCTCGGGCAACGCCAAAAAGCCCCCCCAGAAACCGGTCTATTGCCGCGCCCCCAGAAGCGGTTACGAGTTCCTTGAGTGCCATCCGAACCAGCTTGCCCAGAAGCAGTGCCACCAGCACGACCAGAACGAACCCCAAAACCTGCGGAAGGGGTTCTGTGACTAGTCCGGTTATTGCCTGTGCAGGAAAATCGTAGAGCTGATAGGCCGCTATCAGGGCACCCGACCAGATAACCAGTCCGGTGATCTCCTGGACAAAGCCTCGCAGAATGGCCAGCAGCGTAGAGCTGGCCAAGACCACGATCAATACCCAGTCAATCCAGGTAAGTTGGGAAGTTATCTCGATATCTGCCATAACCAGGTGGTGGCCTGATCGGCGGGATGCTGCCAATAGCGCCTCATTTCAGGCCCCCTTTTCTTTGTCTCGAACTAGGATTCGGCCTGCTCGAGGAAAAGTTAAGGATACGGGCAGTCGTTCTGGACGGGGCTAGTGGCTAGTGGCCTTTGGGCCAGATTCGGTACTGCTGGTAGTGCTACTGGCGCACTAGCCCGCCTGTGTCCGCTGTTGAGGCACCACTTGCAGCTTTTTTTGTGCGTCTCTGGCATTGGCCTCGGCCTCTGCCGCCAGTTGCTCACAAAACTGGCTGTGAAAGTTGGTATAAAGCTCGCCCGCCTCTGTTGCATACACTCTAAACAGGCCAATGAGCTTATCGTCTTCAATGGCAAAGGGCGGCAGGTTGCTGTTGCGGGAAAATATACCGGACACCCCGCCTGTGGGCTCCTCCCGCTGGTCCAGCCTGACCTTTGCAAGGCTGTGACAGATGAAGATTCCGGCAAACTCAGGGCTGGCACCAAGCCTGCGGCACAGACTTCCCCCAATAACAATTGCCCGACCAAACCGGGTGAACAGGTCGAACACGTGGCTTTCCAGCTGGTTTCGAAAGCCGGGATTGCGAAACCAGGGCTCGCGAAACCGGGTGCACTCCCAGAGTGCGTCGGTAACATAACGCGCCACCCAGCGGTTGTAGTCGTTGTCGCTGAGCGCTTGGTAGTCGATGCCATCGGCGGAGTCACGCTGCATGGTGGTTCCTCTCTGAAAAATCAGGGATATAAACCTAGAGTAGAGCAAATGCCCCCTTGCTGCAATGGCAGTGCAACCAGGATGTGGAATTATCCAACCAGAAGATCATCGAACCCACCTGGGGGGGCTTGACAGGTTTGCTAGTCTGACTCTAAAGGAGGATGTTATGAAAAAATATCTGGCATCGTTTAACCGTTATGTTCGTTGTGGCGCTTTTTGCGCCATTGTTGCAGCCGGTGGCTTGCCATCGCTAAGTATGGCGGGGCCAGGCCATGCCCATGGCAAGGCCGATATGGAGCTCAGTCTGCAGGGGGCAAGCCTCTCTGGTGTGTTCAAGACCCCTATGGATAGCCTTTTGGGCTTTGAACATGCACCGAAGACCGATAACCAGAAGCGCTCAGTGGAGCAGTTAAAGACCCGGCTCTCTGACCCTACCCGGTTTTTTCAGCCCACCGAGGCCGCCCAGTGCACGGCACAGTCAGTCGACTTTCAGTCGGCCCTCTTTACCGGAAAGGTGAGCGGCGGGCATAGTGATCTGGAGTATCGGTTTGTCTTTACCTGTGCCAACCCGGCCGCCCTAAAGGGCTTGGATGCTGTGGTCTTTGGCCAGTATCCCCGTCTGCACGAGCTGCGGGTCGAGCTTGTGACCGACAAGGGGCAGCGTTCCGTTACGCTGCGCAAACGCAATCGGGTTCTGTCGCTTCCCTAAATGAAGCCTGCCGTGCTTACCGCGGGTGTCGCAGAGCCTGTCATAAGGCTTGATGGCCTGCGTTTTGCCTGGCCTGGGCAAAAGGTGCTGCTTGCGATCGATGACTTTGTGGTGGCACAGGGCAGCACCGTGCTGCTACAGGGCGCCTCGGGCAGTGGCAAGACAACGCTGCTTAGCCTTATTGTGGGGGTGTTGTCTGCCCAGCAGGGCAGTGTTCATGTGCTTGGCCAGAACCTGTCTCAGATGCGCCCCGCCCAGCGTGATGTCTTTCGGGGGGAATCAATTGGCGTGATCTTTCAGCTCTTTAACCTGCTGCCGTTTTTAAGTGTGCGCGACAATGTGCTACTTCCCGTGCGTATGTTTGCGCGGCGGCGCTTGCAAATTAAAGATACCGATGCACAGCGTCGAGAAGCCAGTCGGCTAGTTACAGCGCTTGGGCTTTCCGATGCGGTTCTCGATCGGCAGGCCCATCAGCTCTCGGTGGGTCAGCAGCAGCGGGTTGCCGCAGCACGCGCGCTTATTGGGAGCCCCCCGCTCATTGTTGCTGATGAGCCCACGTCTGCCCTTGACGAAGACACCCAGAGCAACTTTTTGGCGCTACTAATCGCCCAGGTGCGTGCCACAGGAGCCACTTTGCTGATGGTGAGCCACGATTCGCGGCTCGCCGGGCAGTTCGACCAGGTGATACGCCTATGAAGCTCTGGCTGCAGCTTGCGGCGCAGAGCGCCTGGGCGCGGCGGGGCCCTTTGTCTCTGGTGGTGGCTGCCATCTCGGTAGCCGTGTTTCTGGTGTTGGCCATCGCCCAGCTGCGCCAAGACGCCCGTGATAGCTTTGCCGATGCGGTGTCTGGGGTGGACCTGATTGTGGGTGCGCGTGCCAGCCCCACCGAGCTTTTGCTCTACTCGGTGTTTCACCTGGGCAGGCCGGTGCGGTCTATGGCCTACGAGCATGTCGAGGCCATTGCAAAGCTTGAGTCTGTGGCCTGGGCAGTGCCCGTGCAGCTTGGTGATAGTTACCGTGGCTATCCGGTGGTGGGTACCAGCCCGTTGTTCTTTGAAAAAACCGGCGGGCCAGGGGGCCTTGCCTTTGCCTCGGGCAAGGCTTTTAGCGATGTCTTTGATGCCGTGCTTGGCGCAGACCTGGCAAAACGGTTTAGCCTAAACACCGGCGATAGCCTGGTGCTCACCCATGGCAAAGGGGAGGGCCTTGCCCAAGACCATTCCGACCGGCCTTTTACGGTGTCGGGGGTGCTGCAGAAAACGGGCACCCCTGCCGACAATGCGGTGTTTATCTCCTTGGCGGGGTTCGAGGCCATACACATTGGCTGGGAGTTCGGCAGCAAGCCGCGAGAGTCGGTGGTGGCGCAGCTTTCTGCCGAAGACCTACAGGCGCTCACGCCTTCGCAGGTTACCGCTGTACTGGTGGGGCTGCAGTCACGCATTCAGGTCTTCTCGGCACGCCGCGCCATTGAAGGCCTTGCCGGGGGGCGGCTGATGGCCATTCTGCCTGGCGTTACGCTCGACGAGCTCTGGCAGTTGATGCGCACAATCGAAAACACATTAAGCCTCATGGCCTGGCTGGTGGCGGTAAGTGCCCTGCTGGGTGTGGCCGCTACGCTGCTTATTGCCCTTGGCGCGCGCCGAAAAGAGCTCGCGATTTTTCGGGCGCTGGGTGCACGGCCTTCGCAGTTGTCGCTTTTTGTAGTTTTTGAGTCGGTACTGGTCTGCCTGGCGGGTCTGGTTCTGGGCTGGCTCTTGCTTCAACTTGCGGTGCTTGGCGCAGGCGACTGGGTACGCAACAGCTTTGGTGTTATGGTGTCTCCGCGTCTCCCCGATGCCCAGGGCTGGGCCGCGATGCTGGGGCTTTTGTTTATGTCGGTACTTGCCAGTGTGGTTCCTGCCTGGCGTGCCTTTCGTCTGTCGGTGCACGATGGCCTGCACCCTCCTACTGTCTAGGCTCACGATGAAGAGAACAGTTTTTCTGGGTGTGGTGGTTGTCTCGGCATTTTTTTGGGGACACTTTGCTGGGCAGTCGGCGGGCACGTCGCAAGGTCTGCAAAGTTTGCAAGGGTTGTTCATCAACCCAGCGTCTGCAAAGACTGTTTACGAAGAGGTGATCTGGGACGACCTTATTCCCAAAAAATGGTTTGGTGAGATTAAGGCCCAGATGGGCCTACTGGGCCGGTTGGGATTTTTAGTCGATGGTTCTGAAGAGGCCGATGCGGCCATGCAACGGCTGCGTAAAAAGTGGGATGAGGCCCCCATTGAGCCTCGTTTTATTAATAAGGCGATCAAGATACCCGGTTATGTTGTGGCGCTCGATGCCAACCGCAAAATGATTAACGAGTTTTTGCTGGTGCCGTACTTTGGCGCCTGTATTCATACGCCTCCGCCACCCGCCAATCAGATTATTTTGGTTCGGCTCGAAAAGCCCATTAAGCGTATTGAGTCGATGGAGACAGTCTGGGTCGAAGGCGTGCTTAAAGACGCGCGCGTTGATACCGGGGTGGCCGTAACCGGCTATGCGCTCGATGCCCGGCGGGTCTACCCCTATACCGAAAAGTAGCAGGGTGCGCGTGGTAAAGTTTCAAGCTGTTCGTTTGCCACCGGACGCGTAGCTCAGTGGTAGAGCACTGCCTTCACACGGCAGGGGTCACAGGTTCGAACCCTGTCGCGTCCACCAAAAATCCCCCGTATTTTCAAATGCTTAAGCCAGAAAAGTCAGGCAGGGTCTGACCAAAAAGTAGTTAACTCCAGAGTTAACTACTTTTCTGACATTTTCAGGGGCTGGGCAAGGGCAGGGGCTGACCATCAAACGTCGGGTAACACGACACTTCGTGGGTAGGGGGTGAGTGGGGGGGTTGGGGTCTTGACAGCAACCCGACGTGCACTTCAACGTGCGTTTCAAGGCTAAGGCATGACGAAGCGACTTTCAGGTGTTAGCATCTTCGGATGATTGATTGGTCAAATTGCCCCGAAGTCGAAAGCTCTGCAGACAGAGTCAGTGGCGCTTGGGTTTTTGTTGGCTCTCGGGTACCCCTTGCAGCGCTGTTTGAGAATCTTGAGGATGGGGTGTCGGTGAAGGAATTCACCGAGCTCTTTCCGGGTGTAAGGCTTGCTCAGGCAAGGGCGGTTCTGGAGTTCGCGGCCAAGCACTCGCTCACTGCTGCGTGAAGGTTCTGTTTGACCAAGGCACGCCTGTGCCGCTCAGAGAGTTTTTATCTGGCCATGAGGTCTCAACAGCCTACGAGCTTGGGTGGTCAACGCTTAGAAACGGTGAACTGCTAGCGATGGCTGACGCCAGAGGCTTTCAGGTTTTCGTTACGACCGATACCAATCTTCGATATCAACAGAACCTTCAAGAGAGAAGAATCGCGATTGTCGTTTTAAGCACCACGAGCTGGCCTCGGATTCGACTTCGGGTAGCGGACATAAAGCTTGCAATTGACCAAGCAGCAGCCAGCGGATTCTTCGAGGTTTTGATTCCGCACGCGAAGTGATCCGATCGGTACTCTTGTCACCGCTCCCACGGCCTCGGCCGTCTTTTAGCCTGTAGCTCCTGTATGGCCATCTCACCCATCAGGGGTGCTGCGTAGAACCGATCGATCATCTCTGGGCTGGTTCGGGCGTTTCTCGCAAGTTTCAGTGTGTCGATGCTGGCGCCATAGAGCAGCCGGAACATGATCGAGCTGTGGCGCAGGCTGTAGATCGTGCGGGGGTCACCTTGGGCGTTGTGCTTGAGGTCCAAGAGGTCTAGCAGGGCATCGAACTGGTACTGCAGGATCTTTAAGGCATGGCCCCGGCTCTTCTCCCCATACTCCGGCATGAACACGTAGTCGTTGGGCCCAGCCATGCCCCGTGCGGCGTTCATCGCCTTGATCCGCTCATAGACCCGGACAGCCCAGGGCATGGTGGTGATCGGGTACTTGTGCCCTTTGCTGGGTGGAAGGTTCAGCCTCAAGTACTGCCATTCGCCCTTGATCACATCCACATGCCGGTGCTGCATGTTCTTTAAGTCCGTGGGCCGGATGTAGCTATTGACCATGAACACGATCATCTCCCGCAGATCTGGGGTGATCCGCACGCTGCGGCGCTTTTCTCCCCCACGCTCTGAGCCCTTGATCACGTGGTGGTAGGCAGCGACTCCATTGCCGTCCACGGTCTTGATCCGCTCGATGGTCTGGCCCACGAGCTG
>VGHK01000002.1 GCA_016868305.1 Betaproteobacteria bacterium
TGGGGTCCATGCCAGCCTCGGCGAGCACCGAGGCCACCAGGCTCGTTGTAGTGGTCTTGCCATGGGTTCCCGCAACAGCGATGCCCTGCTTCATGCGCATCAACTCCGCGAGCATCAGGGCGCGTGGTACCACCGGCGTCTTAGTGGCCCGGGCGGCGCGAACCTCCGGGTTTTCGGGCTTCACCGCGCTCGAGATGACAACCACGTCTGCCCCCGAGACATGGCTGGCATCATGACCAAGGAAGAACTTTGCACCCTTGGCCACAAGCTGCCGAATTGCCGAGTTCTCGGAAAGATCAGACCCCTGCACGCGGTAGCCCTGATTGAGGAGTACCTCGGCGATGCCGGACATGCCGGAGCCTCCCATGCCCACGAAATGGAGCGTGGTGATCTTGTGCCTCATGCCCTGGCCTCCTCACCCGCCGGCCGCCTGGGCAGCGCTGGCCAGACGGCAGCCAGCTGGTCCAGAAACCGGTCAAGGGCCTGCCCCGCCTGCAGGCCTTGTGCGGCACCCGCCATGGTCTTGAGGCGCTGGGCCGTGCACTGCCCGAGCACGGCGATCAGGTCCTGTGCCAGCTCTGCTGACTGCGGCACCAAGAAGGCAGCACTCAGTTCCACCAGCGCCCTGGCATTGGCCGTCTGGTGGTCATCAATGGCACCTGGCAGGGGCACAAAGACCGCAGGCAGGCCAAGGGCTGCCAGCTCCGCCACCGTAGAGGCCCCAGCCCTGCAGACCACCAGGTCCGCCCAGGCATAGGCCGCGGCCATGTCCTCAATAAAGGCACTGACACGGGACTCGAGCTTGCCCATCTCGGCCTGGGCATAGGCCTCGCGCACACTGGCCTCATCGGCCACGCCTGTCTGGTGCCATACCGAAAGGCCTTCGGGCCATGCAACATGGGGCCAGACCTTTGGCATCGCCTGGTTCAGCGCCCTGGCCCCAAGGCTGCCTCCGAGAATCAGCAGTCGCAGCGGTCTGCCCTGGCCAAAGCCCCGCTCGGAGGGCGACTGGGCCGCTAGGCCTGCACGCACGGGATTGCCAACAGCAATCGCATTACGAGGGGCATAGCGTGTCCGGGCAAAGCTGGTCAATACCCGCTGCGCACACCTGGCAAGCCAACGGTTTGCGGTTCCCATGACGGCATTTTGCTCATGCACTATCAGCGGGTAGCCCTGCAGACGTGCCGCGATGCCCACCGGAAAAGAGACATAGCCACCGAAGACCAGAACCATCGCAGGCCGCACCTGAGAGACCAGCTTCCAGCTCTGTATCAGACTGCGCAAAAGCCCCATCGGAAGGGCCAGTGCCCCGGCAAGACCACGGCCGCGCACTCCGGCAAGGGAGAGTTCGGTCAGTGGAAAACCCGCCTGGTCCCGAACCACGCGGGCCTCTAGTCCGCGGTTGCTGCCCACCCAGTGAGACTCGATACCCAGTAGCGCCAAAGACTGCGCAACAGCGAGAGCCGGAAAGATATGCCCCCCGGTGCCGCCGGCGGCAATCACCACCCGCCCCAGGCAGGTCTTACTCGTCATGACCTGCCCTGCCTGGCCATACGATGCCCCGTGCCGAGGGTCGAACGGGCATGCCTGCGGAGAATCGGTTCGACCACCGGTCGAGCCCGGGCCGCCGCGCGGTTCTCAGCGTCGATCCGCAGAACCATACCCAGGGCAATGCAGACCGCCAGCATGGCGCTTCCACCATGACTGATAAGGGGAAGGGTAAGACCCTTGGTGGGCAAGAGGCCGGTATTCACGCCCGCATGAATAAGGGTCTGCACCCCAAGCCATACACCAATGCCCTGGGCAACGAGCCCTGCAAACATCCGCTCTTGCGACATGGCCACCCGGCCGATCTCAATGCAGCGCCGGATGAGATAGCCAAAGGCCAGAAGAACAGCGGTAACACCTATGAACCCCAGTTCTTCGCCAATCACCGCAAAGATGAAGTCGGTGTGTGGCAGCGGCAGGTAGCCGAGCTTGGCAATACCGGTTCCAAGGCCTGAGCCGAAAAGCCCGCCATGCCCGAAGGCAATCAAAGCCCCACAGAGCTGATAACCCGCCTTCTGAGCATGGCCTGGGTCACACGGGGTGAGATAGGAGAGCAGACGCTCGAGACGCCACGGCGTGGCAAATATCATGAGCGCGAAGAACAAGCCCAAGAGGATGACCAGCGGGATCACCACCCGCAGGCTCATTCCCCCCAAAAGCAGGACGCCTGCCACGGTGAGCGTAATCACGATGGTTGCGCCCAGGTCAGGCTGATAGAGCAATAGCCCGGTAACGATCACCATCAGGGCACCAATCGGCGCAAGACCCCGGACCAGGTCAAAACGCATACGGTCGTGCCTGCGCACCGCATAGCCGGCGGCAAAGAGAATCACCAAGACCTTCATCAGTTCAGAGGGCTGCAGGGTCAGCGACCCGATCGGAATCGCCCGCACTGCGCCATCGCGGACAAACTGCTCACCGCCGAAGAGCTTGATCATTGCCACCGTGAGCAACAGAGCCACTCCCAGCACGAAAAGAGGGGCAGAGGCTTTGCGCAGCCAGTCTGATGGGATACGAAGCACCAGTATTAAGGCCGCCAGTCCTATCAGGATGTGCATCGGATGGCCACGCATCTGCATCCAGAACACGGCCTGCGCATTGGCGCTCGGCAAGGGTAGGTTGGCAGAGTAAACCATCACAAGCCCTACGGCCAAGAGCCCGACCGTAACGGCAACGAATCGTCCATCCACAGGGGCCGGCATAAGGGTCTGACGCAGACGGTCTAGCACAGTTGACCCTCCGTCTGCGCCCGGGCATGGGCGAGGCTCGCAAACTGGTCACCGCGTTCAACGTAGTTGGTAAACATGTCGAGGCTGGCACAGGCCGGCGAGAGCAGAACCATCGGCCGCCGGGTGGCGCCAGCCGGATAGGCCTGTGCCCACTGCCAGGCCTGCGCGACCGCAGCCTCCAGACTGACGCAGGTGGTGGCCTGCAGGCCGACGGCCTGGCACTGGGCTACAAGCGCCGGGCCCTGCTCGCCGATACCCACCACGCTGGCCTGGCGGGCCAATAAGGCCTGGATCAGCGCGGAGAAATCCTGCCCCTTGCCCTGACCACCAAGAATTACCACCAGGGGGCCCTCCGTGCCTTCAAGCGCCGCAACCGTTGCGCCAACATTGGTGGCCTTGCTGTCGTTGACAAACGCCACGCCCTCCACCTCGGTAATCCACTGCATGCGGTGCGGCTCACCGGTATACCGACGCAAGGCATGCAGCATGCCTGCCAGGTCGTCGCAGACGGTAAGACACAGCCCCAGGGCAGCCATCGCATTGCGCAGGTTATGGCGGCCCTGGATCTTGAGCGCCCCCGCCGGCATAAGCCGTTGCAAGCCTGCGGTGATCTCGGCGGGCTGATAGGCAAGCCAGTCGATTCCCTGATAGACCAGACCGAAACAGGGACCAGCCGTCTGCGGCGGTCCGAGGCCAAAGCCTATGGCCGCAGGTGGGGCCGCCAAACGGGTGCGCCGACCGGATCCAGAGGCCTTTTGGGGAGCCTCGGCGGTGGCCTGCGAGAGATGGCCCGAGACCGCCGCCGCAAGCGCTGGATCATCGCGGTCGATAACCGGCAGGGCTGCGGGCGCAGGCAGTCCGAAAACCCGAAGCTTGGCCGCCCGATAGTCATCCATGCCCAGATGCCAGTCCTGGTGGTCCTGGCTCAGGTTCAAGACCGTGGCGGCAGTGCAGGAAAAACGACTGGCTAAGGCAAGCTGAAAGCTGGAGAGTTCGAGAACCCAGACATCGGGCCACCGACCGATGGACACCCGCTGCAGATACCCCTTTAGAAGTGCGGGCCCCTGATTGCCCGCCTCCTGTACATCAAGGCCTACCGATCGCAGCAGATGCGCCACAAGCCGTGCCGTTGTGGTCTTGCCATTGGTCCCGGTGATCGCCAGCACCCGTGGGCCCTGCAGGGCAAGGGACATGGCCTTCTGGGCGTCTTCGCCACCTCGGGCCAGATGGGATATGGCCCAGTCAAACAGGTCTAGCTCCCCGACCACGGGCAGTCCCGCCTGAGCGGCAGCCTGCAGAATAGGGCGCAAGGGACTGCCGCGCTCCGCGTGAGGCGTAAGGCCCGGAGACAAGGCAACGAGGCTGCAGCCTTGCAGGTGATCTTCAGAGAATGGCGCTGCCACTCCCAGGAGAAGCTCCGCGCCCACGGGGGCAGCCTCGGCGGCGGCATCCCGGCTATCGATAATGCGCACAGCAGCGCCCTGGTGGGCCAGCCAGTGGGCCATAGCCATGCCAGACTCGCCCGCCCCAATAACCAACGCCTTACAGTCCGACCAGCCCGAAGCAGGGCAAGGCCATGAGGTGGAGTGCACGGGGGAGACGGCGGGATGCATGGCGCGCTGATTAGCGAATCTTGAGAGTGGCCAGTCCTGCAAGGACCAGCATCATGGTGATGATCCAGAACCGCACCACTACCTGGGTTTCCTTCCAGCCGCTCTGCTCAAAGTGATGGTGCAGGGGAGCCATCAGAAAGATGCGGCGGCCCTGCCCAAACCGGCGCCGGGTGTACTTGAAATAGGCGACCTGAATCATGACCGAGAGCGTCTCAACGACAAATACGCCCCCCATGACAAACAGGACTATCTCCTGGCGCACCACGATCGCTACCACGCCAAGCGCACCGCCGAGCGCCAGGGCGCCCACATCGCCCATGAAGACCTGGGCCGGATAGGCGTTAAACCAGAGAAAGGCCAGCCCCGCCCCTACGAGGGCCGCGCAGAATACCGTGAGCTCACCTGCCCCAGGAATAAAGGGCAGCAACAGGTACTTGGAGAAGACTGCGTTGCCAGCGACATAGGCGAAGATGCCAAGGGCAGCAGCAATCAACACGGTGGGCATGATCGCCAGGCCATCCAGACCATCGGTCAGGTTGACAGCATTACTGGTTCCCACGATCACGAAATACGAGAGCACGACAAATCCCCAGAGTCCCAGCGGATAGGCCACGCTCTTAAAAAACGGCACAATCAGATCGGCCTGGGTAGGCAGGGTGAACGTGAATCCATTGCCCAGCCATTGCTCAAAGAGCGCCCAGGCTGCTGGGCCGTTTGGTGCAGACACGGCAAAGGCAAGGTAGAAGGCAGCGGCAATCGCAATCAAGGACTGCCAGAAAAACTTTGCACGTGCCGACATGCCCTTGGGGTCACGATAGACAACCTTTTTGTAGTCGTCGACCCAGCCTACGGCACCGAGCCCCAGGGTAACCAGCAGCACCACCCAGACAAAACGGTTGGTGAGGTCTGCCCAGAGCAGGGTTGTGACCCCGACGGAAAGCAGAATAAGGGCGCCTCCCATAGTGGGGGTTCCGGCTTTAATCAAATGCGTCTGTGGGCCATCATCGCGAACCGCCTGGCCGATCTTTAAATGCGTGAGCTTGCGAATAACCGCCGGCCCCAGCACCAGGCCTATGGCGAGTGCGGTCAACGTGGCCATCACCGCCCTTAAGGTGATGTAGCCAAAAACTCCCAGGCCGCGGATGAAATCATCCAGCGACTGAAAGACCAGCAGAAGCATGGTGTTCCTTTCGCGAAAGCAGCGCCTGAACGACACGTTCCAGGCGCATGAACCGGGAGCCTTTCACCCAGATGGTCTGTCGGGTCTGCGGCTGCATCTGTTGCTGCTGACCCATCCATTCGGAGAGCGCCGCCAGCAGCGATTCAATGCTGGTGAAGGACCTTCCCACAGCGGTCTGATCACTTGCTAGGGACATGGCCTGACCGAAGACCAGAACCTCGGAGATTGCCCGGGCACGCGCTGCGCTAAGCACCTCGGCATGAAAAACCGGGCCCTGATCGCCCACCTCCCCCATGTCTCCGAGCACTAAGGCATGCAGGCCATCGACAGCCGACAGACCGTCGATGGCGGCAAGAACGGAGTCCGGATTGGCGTTATAGCTGTCATCGACCAGCCACTGCATCGGACCGAGCCTGTGCAGTCTTCCGCGACCAGCCACCGGTGTGAAGGCGGCGAGCCCTTCGGCGACCTGTTGCAAAGAGACGCCCAGTCCTAGCCCCAGGGCCGCAGCACCAGCAGCATTACGCGCTAGATGACGGCCAATACCGGCAAGCATGATGGGGGATGAGACACTGGTCGTTGGAGCCTTGGCTGCTGGCCCGAACTGCGGATCATTGCTGGCTTCGGTGGCGGCCAGGCCTGGCGACACCGTAATGGTAAAGACCAGAGGCAGAGACGACTGCAGATGCGCCGTGCATTCGGCGTGATACCGGGCCGAATCGCGTCCTTGGTGATCTTCAACAAGCCCAAACCGCAGATGCCTGAGGTCGTCACGCGACTGGGTCATTTCCGCCCATAAAGGCTCATGCTCAAGGTCGCGCGGCACAATGACGATGCCCCGCTCTTTGACATGCCGGAACGACTGTGCATTTTCTTCGGCGCAGGCCCGCACCGAGGCCATGAACTCCTGGTGCTCACGCTGGGCATTGGTCAGTAACGCCAGATCCGGCCTGGCCAATGCTGCAAGACCAGCCACCTCATGGGGATGGTTCATTCCTATTTCGAGCACGGCCACGCGATGCCGAAACCGCAGCCCCAATATGCTCAGAGGCACCCCCAGCTGGTTATTCAGATTGCCCGGGGTGGCCCAGACTGCATGGCTGCCAAAGCCTGCGCGCAAAACGGCTGCCGACATCTCTTTGACAGTGGTCTTTCCGTTAGACCCGGTCACTACCGCGAGGCTGCCCCGCCAGGCACCACGCCAGACCCGCGCCATAACGGCCAACGCCTGCTGGGCATCGGTTACAACGAGACAGGGACCAAGCTGACCGGAGGACTCCTGCGCAGCGGTGGGCGCGCGGGTAACAATCGCGGCACAGGCACCCTTTTCAAAAGCCTGGCCAAGAAAGTCATGGCCATCAACGCGGGACCCTGGGATGGCGACAAACACCGATCCCGGCATTACCAATCGGCTGTCGATACAGACATGCGTGACCGGGGAGTCCTTTTCCCAAGTGCCCACACGGGAAAAAAGCTGGCCCGTGCAGACGCCGGCAGAGACCATCTGCGCGGCCATCTCGCCCAGGCTGGGCATGCCATACCATGCAGACAAAAGACCTGAGGCAATCGCGGCATCGTCAAAGGGAATCTTGCTGCCTGCAAGTTCCTGCGTGGTCTCGTGGCCCTTGCCTGCAAGTAACACCACATCGGCAGTCGCCGCGATCTCGAGCGCCCGGGCAATTCCTAGGCCTCTGTCTTCCTCGACGGTGACGCGTCGCGCCGCCTCTGGACTGAGGCCTGCGAGGACTTCTTGCAGGATCTTCTGAGGCGACTCGGAACGGGGATTGTCCGAGGTAACAACCAGCCAGTCGGCGTATTGCGCCGCCACCTGGGCCATCATGGGCCGCTTCTCCGGGTCGCGATCGCCCCCGCAGCCAAACAGACAGATCAGTCGACCACCTCGTTGCTGGGCCACTGGCCGCAATGCGGCAAGCGCCTGGCCAAGCGCATCCGGCGTATGGGCGTAGTCCACATAGACCCAAGGACGATCCTCAGTAACCGGTTGCACCGGATCCATACGCCCGGCGGGCAGGGCAAATTCCGCCAGACAGAGCAGAATCTCGGAGGCAGCAAATCCCTGACGGGCGAGCAGGCCAGCCACCACGGCGGCATTCTGCAGATTGTGCTCGCCCGGAGGCTTGAACCAACAAGGCTCCTGCGGCGAATGCCAGGACTGGCCTGGCAGCTGCAGCCAGACGGGCGTACCGCGACGGTCTCGAGTACCCGCAGCCAGTAATAGTTCTTTGGCGGGGGAAACCCTGGGGGCAGCATGAAGCGCCGCCTGATCCACCACCCGTACCCAGAGAATGTCGCTGCCCGCAGTAAGAACCGCAGGCAGCGCCGACTGCCCTGCAATCGGCCGTGCACGGACCGAGCCGGTGAGCCCCGGAGCTTGAAAGACCAGGCTCTTTGCCTCGGCGTAGGCCTGCATCGTCTTGTGAATATCCAGGTGGTCCTGGCTGAAGCTGGTCAGTGCAGCATCTTGAAACCGGCAGCCCGTAAACCGCCACTGTGCCAGCCCAATAGAGCTGGCCTCGAGAACCACATCCGTAACAGCCTCAGACTGGCAGTCCGCAAGACGGCGTTGCAGGCTTACCGCATCCAGACTCGTAAGGCTTGGCTGTGCGAGGCGGTGCATGGCAAGGCGATCGCCTTGCCGAGAAAACCGATGGATGCCCAGGGTACCAATAGCGACTACGTTTCGGCCCATCCAGGCAAGGCTTCGGGCGAGCCCCTGCGACACCGTTGTCTTTCCGTTGGTGCCCGTCACTGCCGTTACCCGTACCTTCTCCGAAGGGCAGCCGTAGAAGACAGAAGCAAGAATCCCCGCCCGCTGCGCAAGGGCTGGCAAGGCGGCGAGCGCACAGCCCTCCGATCGGCCGGCCATCCATTGTTTTGCCTCTTGTAAGTCTGTCGAGTCGACCACCACCCCATCTGCCTGGGCGCTGACTGCGGCCTCAAGCAGCTGCGCCAGAGACATACGGCTACCAGGACGGGCTACCAGCCAGTCCGAAGGGCCGAGTTCCTGCACCATGGAAATGAGCTGCCCGTGGGGCGACTGCCGCCGCAGGTCCTTGGCAAGCGCCTCAGCCTGCGCGTCCTCACAGCAAAGCGGGTGCAGTCCTGACGAGTACTGATCCGTCACAGGCTCCACTTAGGTCCCCTCCTCGACGAGCATGAGAGCAGGGACTACCCGCACCGTTGGGTCGGGCGACATCTGCATGCGCCGTAGGCTTTCGCCTGCCACCTGGGCGAATACCGGAGCGGCAACCTCACCCCCGAAATGCCTTCCCGCTGCGGGCTCATCCACAGCCACGGCAATAACATAGCGAGGCTGATCAGCAGGTACCAGGCCGACAAAGGAGGACAGGTACCTGGCCTTGGCATAGCCGCCTGCCTCGGGCTTATGGGCAGTGCCGGTCTTACCCGCCACGCGGAATCCCACGATCCGCGCCTTTGGGCCGGTGCCTTCGGGTCCCGCGGCGCGCTCAAGCATGCGGCGGACTGCCCGCGCTGTCTCTGGCGTGAAAACCGGCTGGCCAACCACGGGCCCGGAGACCGGCGAAAGGCTCAAGCCCACACGGTCTCCATCCCGGGCAAAGACTGTGTAGGCCCCCGCGAGTTGCACCAGAGACACCGACATACCATGGCCGAAGGAGACAACGGCCTTATCCACGGCCGCCCAAGACTGCCAGGGCCGAAGCCTTCCAGCCGGCTCTGCAGGAAGTCTGATCTGACTGGGTTCGCCAAAGCCCGAGGCCCGAAGCTTCTGATAGAAGGCGTCTGAGGGAACCTTCTGGGCGACGCGAATGGTGCCTACATTGCTGGACTTCTCGAGTATCTCTGAGACGGTGAGGGTTCCGAGAAGCTTGGTATCCCGAATGGTTCGGCCATCAATCACGAGCCGACCAGGGTCAGTGGAAAAGTTCGTTCCAGGCGATACCACCTTGGCATCCAAGGCGGCCGCAATGGTAAATGGCTTAATCGTCGAGCCCGGCTCGAAGGTGTCGGTTGCCGCCCGATTACGCACCCGATTGGGATCCAGACGGCTGCGCTGGTTGGGGTCAAAAGACGGGGCATTTGCCATCGCCAGCACCTCCCCAGTGCGGCTGTCGACCACGACCACCGAAACCGACTTGGCCTGATGCTGCGCCAAGGCCTGTTCTGCAGCGGAATAGGCGATCGCCTGAATACCGGCATCAAACGACAGACGAAGGTCTTGTCCCGGGCTCGCAGGGTCAAAGGTCTTCTTGTCAAAGACGCGGTTCTGTCGGTCGACCACCACGCGCTCGACGCCCGGTTTTCCCTGCAGCCGGGAGTTAAAGGCAAACTCAAGGCCTTCCTGGCCCTGGTCTTTCAGGTCGGTGAATCCCACAAGGTTCGCAAACGCAGGGCCATGGGGGTAGTAGCGACGAAACTCCTGCTCGAGCTCGACACCAGGCAGTTTCAGGGCCCGGACCTTGTCGGCAGCGCCAAGGTCAAGGCCCGATGACATGTAGAAAAAGCCCTTGGCCGTCTGGGCCCGACGACGGAGCTCTGTGGGAGAGACGCCCAGAATTCCCGCCAGATCGGAGACCCGTGGATGACCCGGATCGAATAGCCTGGGAACCAGCCCCACTCGGTATTCGGAAATGCTGACTGCGAGCACCTCGCCATTGCGGTCAAGCAGCCGTCCGCGGGCCGCAGACAGGTCTCGCACCCGCTCAAAACGGTTCTCAGCCCGTTTTTGCCATTGCTCAACATTGACATGCTGCAGCCAGAAGGCCTTCACCCAGACCACCCCCAGCCCCGCCGTGATCAGCATAAGCACCACTTTCGATCGGGTGGCAGTCGCCCGCCAGGTGAGGATCTCGTCATTTGGATGGGCGCCGGCGGCCCGGGGCTTGACTCCGCCAGAGGCGGTCTTTCGGTCTGAAGAGACCCGCCTGTGACCTGGTGCCGCTGCCTTATTGGCGCTAGACCAAGATCCAAAGAAGAAATGAGGCCGAGCGATCAAGGCTGCCGCCCCTTCGGCGCATAGACCGTCTCTGCATGGGTAATGGGCACCATGCCCAGGGTGTCCTTGGCAACCGTGGCAAGCCGCCCCGGGGTACGCAGACTGGCAATCGCCACCTGGAGGTTTTCGATCTCAGTAACGCGTTTCTCAATCTGACGCTCAAGCTGCTCGGACAAAGCAAACAGCCTGCGCTCGTGATACCGGGAGTTCACCAAGGCCAGAGCGCTTACGAGTAGGGCCGCTGCAAGGACCCAGTTGACAAACTGGGTCATGGCTGCGCCCGGGTGGCGATGCGCAGAACGGCGCTGCGGGCGCGCGGATTAGAAGCCCGCTCCCGGTCCAAGGGGCGGATGCGGGTGGCTGCGGTCCAGACGGCGCGTCTGGGCTGCGCCGCCAGCGCCTGAGCCAGGATAGCCGACTGCGCCCGGCCCATTCCCGGTGGCCTCTGGAACGAGGCTGCCCGCTTGGACTGGGTGATGGCCTGCTTCACCCGACGATCTTCAAGAGAATGAAAACTGATGATGGCAAGGCGGCCACCCGGCTTGATGATTCTTGCCGACTGATCCAGAAGGCTGTCGAGTTCTTCCAGTTCGTGATTGATGAAAATTCGCAGGGCCTGAAAAGACCGTGTTGCTGGATGCTGCGACTCACGAGGTGCCCCGGCCCGCGAGAGCGTCTGGACGATGAGATCGGCAAGGTCTCGGGTGCGCGCAAGATAAGGCGCCTGCCCCTGCTGCGCGGCGGACTGCCGGGCAACGATGGCCCGGGCAATTGGCCCTGCATAGCGCTCATCGCCATAGCGACGCAAGACCTCGGCGATCTCGGAGACACTGGCGGTCTTAAGCCAGTCGGAAACCGGCTGTCCCTGACCTGGGTCCATGCGCATATCGAGAGGCCCGTCTCTCATGAAGCTAAACCCTCTGCTGGCCTGATCGAGTTGCGGCGAGGACACCCCAAGGTCTGCGAAAACGCCGTCGACCGAATCGATGGCCAGTTCAGCCAGAACTGCCGACATTTGCGAGAACGGTCGCCGCACAAACTGGAACCGGGGATCCTGGATCGCAGCTGCCGCCGCAGCAGCCTCGGGGTCTCGGTCGAGGGCCACAAGCCTGCCCTCTGGTTCCAGCCGGGCAAGCAGCGCCTGGCTGTGTCCGCCCCGTCCGAAGGTGGCGTCAACGTACGTGCCATTGGTCTTTCCCAGAACGCCCCCGATCAGGGCTTCGAGCAGAACGGAGGTGTGAGACGGGGCGAGGGACTCGGTCAATCACAGGGTCCCCCGAAGTTTGCGGGCACGTACCTGTTCCTTATGATGGTCGAGCCGCGCAGGATCCCAGAGCTCGAAATATTCGCCCAGACCGAGCAGCATTACCTCGCGGCTTATGCCAGCGCCTTCGCGCAGCACCGGGTTGACCAGCACCCGGCCTGCGGTATCGAGCTCTGGAGTATCGCTTAGACCCAGCCAGAAACGCCGGCGGTCGTCGTCTGATTCGTCGGCCGACAAGGACTGCACCTTGGCAGACCAGCGTGTGGCCGGCATCAGCACCAGACAGCCGACATCGCTTTCAATGAGCGCAATCTGCCCCTGGGCCTCCCTCGCCAGAATATCCCGATACCGCGTGGGAATGGTCATGCGCCCTTTGGCATCGAGACTGAGTGCGGAAACCCCGGAGAACATTGAAAAATCGACGGTCCTGGTTAGAAAAATCGGCACGAGGACCAGGGGCGTCCCACCAGAATGGCAAAAACCCCACTATTCCCCACTTTTTGACACTATTCCCCACTCTATGCAAAAGCGCGTGGGTGGTCAAGCGAACCGGGGTTTTCTTCTTTGGAAACAACAAGTTAGACTGACTTTTCGGAAGGTCACTTAAATAAATTAAATCATTAGAATCAATGAGATAAAAAATAAATGTTATGTTCTTTGTAAGCTAATCGGGGCTGGCGCGCCGAGCCCTAAAAAAGGGGGGAAGCGAGCCTATAGGCCGGATTCTGTTACGGAGGGAGCCCCGAGAGGCCCCTTCTATAGCGGCCATCCCTCTAGGCCCGCCATTACTGACGGGCTCAAGCCACCTACCCGCGCACTCGGACGGGACGCCCTACAAAGACCTCAAAGGCCCCACGTGCGCCTATTTGGTGTTGCTCCGGGTGGAGGTTGCCGCGTTTCACGTCCCCATGGCAGGCCATGGTTACTCGTCTCTGTGGCCCTATTCCTCGCCTTGGGCGGGCCGCGAGGCCCGCTTGCTGCGTACGGCCGTTAGCCGTCACCCTTCCCTGCGGAGTCCGGACCTTCCTCTGCCGGTAACAAGACCGGCAGCGGCCGCCCGGCCCACTTCCCACCCGCCCATCATACGGCCTGCACCTGCCAGGCAATAGACTGGCCTGCAGCCAGCGGGACAATCGACTGGTCTTCGGTTAGTTCGGCAAAGGGAGCGCCGCCCAAGGCCGCCTCGGCAAAGGCAAACCGCTGCGGCACCAGGGATGCCCGGCGAATGAGACGCAGCCGTCGGGTGTTGGGCGCAAGGCCATAAAACGCCGGCCCATAAAGACTGGCGAAGCCCTCGAGCCGGTTTAAGGCGCCTGCCTGGTCAAAGGCCTGGGCATACAGGGCCATGGCCACAGGGGCCGAATAGCAGCCCGCACAGCCGCAGGACGACTCTTTGTCAGACTGCGGGTGGGGCGCGGAGTCGGTTCCGAGAAAAAACCGGGGGCTGCCGCTTGTGGCGGCGGCGAGAAGCGCCTGACGATGGGTCTCACGCTTGAGCACGGGCAGGCAATAGTAATGGGGCCGGATTCCTCCTTGAAAGAGGGAGTTACGGTTATAGAGCAGGTGCTGCGGGGTAATCGTTGCCGCGATGGGGCCTGCGGCCTCACGCACAAAGTCGGCGGCCTCTCGGGTCGTAATATGCTCAAGCACGATCTTTAAGGCCGGGTAACGCGCACGCAGCGGAATGAGTACCTGATCAATAAACCGGGCCTCACGGTCGAAGATATCAACCTCAGAATGGGTCACTTCGCCGTGCAGACAGAAGACCATGCCGCGCTGCTGCATGCGTTCGAGCACGGGTTCGCAATGGGCCAGGTCGGTCACCCCGCTGTCGGAATGGGTGGTTGCCCCGGCGGGATAGAGCTTGACTGCGGGAATCACCCCCGTGTCTACGGCGCGATCGATCTCCTGCAGTGCCGTCGCGTCGGTGAGGTAGAGCGTCATGAGGGGGGAGAAGTCCGACAGCGACTCCCCCGTACGCAGGCTGTGGGCCTGTGCGGCGGCAAGAATCCGGTCGCGGTAGGCCAGCGCCAGGGCGGTGGTGGTCACCGGTGGCTTGAGATTGGGCATAACCAGCGCACGGCCGAAGTGGCGGGCCGAGGCCGGCAGCACCGAGGCCATGGCCGCCCCATCCCGCAGGTGTAGATGCCAGTCATCGGGCTGGATAATCTCAAGGGTGCCTGTCATGTTGCTTTCTTTCTTTTGATTTCTCGGCTGGGGCCTTGGAAAGACCCCGATGGAACCTGCGGGTTAGACCACCAGGATCGCACGATAGTCGTTGACATTGGTGCGCGTGGGCCCGGTTGTGACCACACGGCCGAGGGGTTCGAAGACCGCCAGCACGTCATTGGCATCGAGTGCCTTGCGCGGCGATATCCCTTTTTCGCGGGCAAGGCTAAGGGTTGCAGGACAAAGCAATGCCCCCGCATGTGGGCTTGCGCCATCAATGCCATCGGTATCGGCCGCCAGGCCAAAGACCCGGTCAGCCACCCCCATCGCTTCCACCGCGAGCCCCATGGCCAGCAGAAACTCCGCACACCGTCCGCCACGACCCTGGCCCCGCACAGTCACCGTACATTCTCCGCCAGAGAGCAGTACCACCGGCCGCGCAAAGCTCGGGTCCTGGTCTTGGGCGAGTTCACGCACCCAGGAGGCCAGGCCGGTGGCAACATCGCGCGCCTCTCCCGTTACAGCGTCGCCCAGCACCACCGGGCGCACACCCGCCTGGACAAAGACCTCGGCCGCCGCCCGCAGACTCGCCCGGGCAGTGGCCAGCATATGGGTGGTGACATGCGACAGCCGCGGATCACCAGGCTTGGGCGTCTCGGAAATCTCGCCACGCAGACCCGACTGCAGATGCAACGCAATTGCTTCGGGCGGGCTGACGTCCCACCGAGAGAGCACCTCAAGCGCATCCGCATAGGTGGAAGGGTCGGCTGCGCAGGGGCCGGAGGCAATGGCTGAGGGGTCATCGCCCACGACATCGGAGACCACCAAGGCGGTTACCGGCGCGGCACAGGCCAGGGCGAGCCGCCCCCCCTGAATCTTGGAGAGGTGCTTGCGGACAATATTCATGTCGGTAATCGGGGCGCCGGATCGCAACAGGTCTGTGGTGAGCGACTTAAGATCGGCCATGGTCAGGCCATCGGCAGGCAGCGCCAGCAGGCTCGACCCCCCGCCCGAGACAAGCACAATGAGTCGATCGTCGGGGGTGAGACGCGAGACCGCTGAGAGGATCTCCTGAGCGGCCTGGGCGCCGGCCGCATCGGGTACGGGATGCCCCGCCTCAACACATCGAATACGAGACAGATCTAGGCCATGGGCGTAACGCGTGATCACCACCCCCGAGAGTGGGGCATCCTGCGGCCAGTGGGCCTCCACCGCGGCAGCCATGCTCGCGGCAGCCTTGCCGGCACCCACGACCAGTGTCTGGCCACGGGGGGGCGGGGGCAAGGCCCGCGCCAGGGTATCGCCAGGGTAGGCGGCGGCAACGGCGACATCAAAGCTGCGCCGCAATAGGGCCAGCCAGTCCTCTGGGGACCGATTTTCTGCAGGGCCAGCGAATACCGCCGAACTAAAGACTGCCGAACTAGCCACGCGCCACCACCATCGCAATGGCCTCACCCACCGCGTTGGTGCGGGCAGTGCCCCCCAGGTCTGGTGTCTTTGGCCCGGTGCGTAAGACCTCTTCGATGGCCGCGAGCACGGCGTCGTGTGCCTCAGGGTAGCCAAGAAAATCGAGCATCAATGCGGCCGACCAGATCTGCCCAATCGGGTTGGCAATGCCCTTACCCGCGATGTCCGGTGCAGACCCATGCACCGGCTCAAACAAGGACGGAAAACGGCGCTCCGGGTTGAGGTTGCCCGACGGCGCAATGCCGATAGTGCCTGTGCAGGCGGGACCGAGATCAGAAAGAATGTCTCCGAAGAGGTTGCTGGCCACGACCACATCAAACCAGTCGGGGTGCAGCACAAAATTGGCCGTGAGTATGTCGATGTGGTACTTGTCCACGCGCACCTGGGGATATTCTTGCCCGATAGCCTCTACCCGGGTGTCCCACCAGGGCATGGTGATGGCAATACCATTGGACTTGGTCGCCGAGGTGAGGTGCTTCTTCGGCCGACGCTGGGCCAGGTCGAAGGCAAAACGCAGCACGCGGTCGGTGCCATGGCGGCTCATGATGGTCTCTTGCATCACGACCTCCCGGTCGGTGCCCGCAAAAGCGATACCCCCCACACTGGAATACTCGCCCTCGGTGTTTTCACGCACAACATAGAAGTCAATGTCGCCCGGGTTTCGGCCGACCAGAGGCGACCGCACCCCCGGCATCAGCCGCGCGGGTCGGAGATTGACATACTGGTCAAACTCACGCCGAAACTTCAAAAGCGACCCCCAGAGCGAGACATGGTCGGGCACGGTGGCCGGCCAGCCCACCGCCCCAAAAAAGATTGCATCAAATGCCGAGAGGGTCTGCTTCCAGTCGGCCGGCATCATCTCGCCATGCCGCTGAAAATAGTCACACGAGGCAAAGTCAAACGCCTGGCAGTCAAGTGCAATGCCAAACCGGGCCGCCGCGGCCTGCAGCACCCGCATACCCTCTGGGACCACCTCCTTACCAATACCATCTCCCGGCAGAACTGCAATGCGATGCGCAGCCATACGTAACTCCGTGTTTTTTAGAATGCTGAATTATGCGCTGCCCACCCGCCTGTTCTAATGCTGCTTTTGGCCCCTTTCCCTGCTAAGCCCTCGATGACCCCATCCACCGCAGAAACTTCCCCATTGGCCCAAGACAGTCTGGCGGCTGTCGATGCCACGCCCCCGGTTGCCCGCCCGCCGAAGGGCGCTTGGCAGGTCATCGCAACGCTATTGCCCTACCTCATGAAGTACAAGCTGCGCATGGGGCTGGCCCTGGCCGCGCTGGTGGCCGCAAAGCTGGCCAACGTATCGATTCCCATCTTTCTGAAAGAAATCGTAGACGGCCTCACCCCCTTGGCCACGGCCACGACACAGAGCCCGAATGCTGTGGCCGGCGCGGTTCTTGTGATTCCGCTGGCCCTAGTGGTGGGCTATGGCCTGATGCGGCTTGCCTCTACCGGGCTTACCGAAATCCGCGAACTAATTTTTGCCCGTGTCACCCAAGGGGCTGTGCGCGATATCTCATTGCGGGTCTTTCGGCATCTGCACCAGCTCTCGCTACGGTTTCATCTCGAACGACAGACTGGTGGCCTGACCCGCGATATCGAGCGGGGCACACGCGGGGTGGGCACCCTGGTCAACTTCACGCTCTACAGCATCGTGCCCACTGCGCTTGAAGTGTTGCTGGTGACTGCCTATCTGGCCTGGCAGTACCCGCCGATCTTTGCCTGGATCACGCTGGCCGCCCTGGTGGCGTATGTGGTCTATACCTTCATGGTGACCGAATGGCGTACCCACTTTCGGCGTGAGATGAATGAACTAGATACCCGGGCCAATGCCCGCGCGATTGACTCTTTGCTCAACTACGAGACAGTGAAATACTTCAACAACGAGGAGTTTGAAGCGCAGCGCTACGATCGCAGTCTGCATCGGTGGCAGGAGGCCGCAATCAAAAGCCAGGCCTCATTGTCTCTTTTGAATGTTGGGCAGTCGGCCATCATCGCGCTGGCTGCCACGCTCATGGTCTGGCAGGCAGTGGTTGGGGTGCAGGCAGGCACCATGACCCTGGGCGACCTTGTGCTGGTCAATGCATTTCTCATTCAACTATATGTGCCTTTGAATTTTCTCGGTGTGCTCTATCGCGAGATCAAGCAGAGCATCGCCGACATGGAGCGGCTCTTTGGCCTGATGGCCCAGAACAAAGAGGTGGCAGACCCGCCTGGTGCCCTGCCCCTTGCGGTGAAAACCGGTACGGTACGGTTTGAAGAGGTGGCCTTTGCCTACGACCCTCGGCGCCCGATTTTCCGCTCGCTATCCCTCACCCTCTCGGCAGGTAAAACCACAGCCGTGGTGGGGTCTTCGGGCGCAGGCAAGAGCACCTTATCGCGGCTCTTATACCGGTTTTACGATGTCCAAAAAGGGCGCATCACGATCGACGGACAAGACATCCGGACTGTTGTCCAAGGCTCTGTGCGCCAGGCAATTGGTATCGTGCCGCAGGACACCGTGCTTTTTAACGATACCCTGGCCTACAACATCCGCTATGGCTGTCCCAACGCCAGCGACGACGAGGTCTGGCAGGCTGCGCAGTCGGCCCACCTCGATGCCCTGATTCGCAGCCTTCCTGAGGGCCTGCAGACCCAGGTGGGGGAGCGCGGCCTCAAGCTCTCAGGGGGCGAAAAACAGCGGGTCGCAATCGCCCGTGCGCTACTCAAACGCCCCGCGATTCTGGTCTTTGACGAGGCCACCTCGGCACTCGACTCCGAGTCCGAGCGGGCGATTCAGGCAGAGATACGCGAGGTCTCCCGTGGGCGCACCAGTCTGGTGATCGCTCACCGACTCTCGACCATTATCGATGCCGATATGATCATCGTGCTCGAAGACGGTGCGCTCATTGAACAGGGGCGCCATGCGGAGTTGCTGGCCCGCAGGGGTCGTTACGCGGAGCTCTGGGAGATGCAGGCCCGTCAGGACCACGAGGCGACGCCACCGATTCGGTAGTTACCCTAGGCCTTCGCCCGAACGCCCTTGAATCCATCAACTTCAGGCACACTGATCGCTGTTGTTGCCTGATAGAGATTAAAGCGAGAGCGGTGTCTCTGGCGTTGTCTGTTCGTAATTCCAGAGAGCGAAGTCCAGAGCGCTACCGTCACTAGTCAGGCCCGCCAGCGTGATATGCATCCACCCCCTACTGTTCAGGAGATTTTCATGTTTAAAAAGTCAGTGATTGGTACCGCCGTAACGCTGGGACTTGCGATTGCGGCAAGCCCAGTACTCGCAAACAAAACCTTGGAGTCTGTAAAGTCCAAAGGGACGCTTTCCTGCGGCATTCATACCGGGCTGGGTGGCTTCGGTATTGCCGACAGTGCTGGAAAATGGACCGGTTTTGATGTCGACTTCTGCAGGGCAGTTGCCGCCGCGGCCCTCAGCGATAACACCAAGGTGCGGTATGTCCCCCTCAACGCCGCACAGCGATTTGCCGCCTTGCAGTCTGGTGAGATCGATGTGCTTTCACGCAACACTACCTGGACTATGAGCCGCGATACTCAGTTGGGGCTTACCTTTGGCGCAACC
Source organism: Betaproteobacteria bacterium (assembly GCA_016868305.1). Lineage (GTDB taxonomy): Bacteria > Pseudomonadota > Gammaproteobacteria > Burkholderiales > Burkholderiaceae_A > Hahnella. The sequence goes on from VGHK01000002.1 coordinate 19,044, forward strand.
ACCTATTACGACGGCCAAGGGTTTCTCGTGAACAAGAGCCTGAAGGTGAAGTCGGTCAAGGGTCTCAAGGGCGCTACGGTCTGCGTACAGAGCGGAACCACCACCGAGAAGAACATGGCCGACTACTTCCGGGCCAACAAGATTACCTATAAGCCCGTGGTGATCGAAGACTTCAAGGCCTCTGTGGCTGCCTACGTTGAAGGCCGCTGTCAGGCCTACACCACCGATGCTTCGGGCCTCGCCGCGATTCGGGCCAACGATGTGAAGAACCCCAACGACCATATCATCCTGCCTGAAATTATCAGCAAAGAGCCGCTGGGGCCTGTGGTACGCCGTGGTGATGAAGACTGGGCCAAGCTCGTAAGCTGGGTGCACTTCGCCATGCTGACCGCAGAGGAACTCGGCATTACCTCAGCCAATGTCGACGAGAAGCGGTCCGATACCAACCCCGAGGTGCAGCGACTGCTCGGTCAAGGGAACAACGACTTCGGCAAGTCTATGGGGCTTGACCCTGCATGGGCCTACCGGGTGATCAAGCAGGTGGGTAACTATGGTGAAGTATTTGAGCGCAACGTGGGGCGCAACACGCCGCTGAAACTTGATCGGGGGCCAAACGCCCTCTGGACCAACGGTGGCCTGCAGTACGCACCGCCTATTCGTTAACTCTCTCGATGCGCCTATCACTTCCCAGTAACCCGCGGATTCGATCGCTGCTCTGGCAGATCCTTCTGGCAGGGCTATTGGGAGTGATGGCCTGGTTCTTTGTTGGCAACCTTACAGAAAACCTAGCAAAAAGAGGTATCTCCTTCGGGTATGACTTCCTATCGGGCCCTGCTGGGTTCGATATCGGAGAACGTGCAATTGCCTATGACGCCGACAGCAGCTACTGGTTAGCATTTCTGGTGGGTATTCTCAATACCCTTCGGGTAGCAGTTCTGGGGATCGTGGCAGCAACCGCCTTAGGACTGGTCATCGCCATCGGCGCCTTGTCGCGAAACCCCCTGCTGGCCGGTCTGTGCAGAAGCTATGTCGAGGTACTGCGTAACATTCCACTGCTGGTGCAACTCTTCTTCTGGTATCTGCTTCTCGCGACCGTGCTGCCGAATTCCCAGCAGCCCTTTGAGATTCTTCCCCATCTCTTCATCAGCAAAAACGGTTTTCAGTTTCCCTGGCTCTCCCCAGAGGCGGGCGTGTTGCTGGAATACCCCGAGCTAGGCACCTTCGGGCTCACCGGCGGCGCAACCCTCTCGCCGGAATTCCTCGCCTTGTTTATCGGCCTAGCAACATACACCAGTGCCTTTATCGCTGAGGTGATTCGGGCGGGGATTCTCGCAGTACCCAAAGGCCAGACCGAGGCTGCGGCCTCGCTCGGTCTGCGCCGCCTGCAGATTCTAAAACTAGTGGTGCTTCCGCAGGCGCTTCGGGTGATCATTCCGCCCACCACCAACCAGTATCTCAACCTCACCAAAAACAGCAGCCTGGCAGTGGCCATCGGCTACCCCGAGGTTGTCAGCGTTGCGACAACCACCCTGAACCAGTCGGGACGCGCGGTCGAGGCGATTTCAATACTAATGCTCGTCTACCTCACCTTCTCGCTGATCACCTCTTTTTTAATGCATCGATTTGAGGCCGCAACGCGGCTCAAAGAGCGATGAACGAAACAAGCCTCTCCTGGCGACAGACCTTGTTCAACGGAAAGGTCAACACCCTGATCACGGTCAGTCTGCTGGCCTCCTTGGTCTGGTTTGCATGGAACTTTCTGCCCTGGGCCGTATTCAACGCGGTCTTTACCGCAGACCTGGAAGCCTGCCGAGCGGCCCGGGGATCGGGCGCCTGTTGGGGTCTTATTGAAGAGAAGTGGAAGCTCATTGTCTTTGGCCGCTACCCTTTTGAAGAGATCTGGAGGCCGATCGTTGCGAGCATCATGATGTTGGCAGCCTGTCTGGTGATGAGCCAGCGTCAATGGTGGACACCCTTAATACTCTTCTCAGCCGCTGGAGTCATTGCCCTGTCGGTAGCGCTGATGATCGGCGGCTTTGCCGGTTTGTCGAGTATTCCCACGGAACGACTTGGCGGGCTGGCGCTCACGCTTCTGCTCGCAATTGTGGGCAATATCCTGTCGCTGCCGCTGGCTGTCGCACTTGCCTTGGGGCGCACCTCAAACCTTCCCTTCATTCGGGTGGTCTGCTCGGGCTTCATCGAACTGGTACGTGGCGTGCCGCTCATTACCGTGCTGTTCATGGCAAGCTTCATGTTCCCGCTTTTTCTTCCCAGCGGCATGAACCCCGATGTCCTTTTGCGGGTCACCGGGGGCCTGATTCTTTTTAGCGCTGCCTATCAGGCTGAGGTGATTCGTGGCGGAATCAATAGCGTGCCGCGTGGCCAGATCGAAGCCGCTCAGGCACTGGGCATGAGCTACTGGCTGATTCAGACCAAGATCGTTCTGCCCCAGGCCTTCCGGGTGGTAGTGCCCCCCCTGGTAAACAGCTTTATCGCCATATTCAAAGACACCTCGCTGGTCACCATCGTGAGCATGTTCGAGCTCTTTGGCAGCCTGCGGCTTGCCCTTGCAGACCCCCAATGGCGGCCTTTCTTTATCGAGGGGTTCATCTTTGTGGCTCTCATCTACTGGGTCTTCTGTAGCGCGATGAGTCGCTATTCGCGCGGACTAGAACGTGACTTTGCCGTAGCCCGTCGATAGTCAGATCACCCTCTTGCACCCCCCAATGCCTTACTGCCGGAGTCTTTTTCATGCCCATGATTGAATTTGAAAATGTTAGCAAGTGGTTCGGCAGCTTTCAGGTGCTCACCGATGTCAGTCTCTCGGTAGCCCAGGGAGAAAAGATTGTCGTCTGTGGTCCCTCGGGCAGCGGCAAGTCGACCCTGATCAGGTGCGTCAACGCCCTTGAGCCCTATCAAAAAGGCCGAATCACGGTAAATGGCGTACATCTCACCGAAGACCTCAAAACGATTCACCAGGTACGCGCACAGGTAGGCATGGTCTTTCAGAGCTTTAATCTGTTTCCACACCTCACCATTTTAGACAACCTCACACTGGCCCCCATGCATGTGCGAAAGGTCGCTAAGGCCGATGCCGAAGAAAGGGCCATGACGCAGTTGCATCGGGTACGGATTGCGGAGCAGGCCCAGAAGTATCCCGGTCAGCTCTCTGGCGGTCAGCAGCAGCGGGTAGCGATTGCCAGGGCGCTCTGCATGGAGCCTCAGGTACTGCTCTTTGATGAGCCCACGAGCGCCCTGGACCCGGAAATGGTCAAAGAGGTGCTAGACGTTATGGTGAGCCTGGCCCAACAAGGAACCACCATGATCTGCGTCACCCACGAGATGGGCTTTGCCCGCGAAGTGGCCGACCGCGTGGTCTTTATGGATGCTGGACAGATCGTGGAACAGAACACGCCTCAGGAGTTTTTTGAAAGACCGCAGCACCCGCGGGCAGTGGACTTTTTAAGCAAAATTCTGAGCCACTAGGCTATACCAATGTGGGGACACTTTAATACTTAAAGTGTCCCCACATTGCCTAGACATAGGCCAGCCAGCGGCCCAGGCCGATCACCGCGAGCCAGCCCAGCATCGACACAAGCACCTGAATTCGGCTGACTGCCCCCAGTGCCGGCGCATACCCTTGGCGACGATGCATCGGCTCGCGCAGATGCAGTACCAAGGCATTGGTGAGCAGCAGCATGATCAGTCCGAGCTTATAGACAAAAAGCGGTGAGGCGAGAAACTCATGGGCATGGGCAATAAACATCAGACTGCCCGTAGCCACCACGAGCCCCAGCGCTACAAGGGCAATGGGTACCACCAGTCGCATGAGCGCAGACACGCCCAGGGAGGCTCCGAAGCCCAGAAGGCGAAGGTCTAAAAGCAGGATTGTGCCAAACAGCCCCGCAATGCCCGCAATATGAAAGGACTCCACGGTGGGATACAGCCATAGCGACTCCCGCATCGCCACCGCCAGAGGAAGGCGCTCTATTCCCGCGATAACGGGGATCACCGCAAGGCCGGCTGCAGTCTCAGACACGGCAACCGACCCCTCGAACCAGGATCAAGAGGGCAGATGAAGCCGATAGGCTAGCGCAGTTCAATAGTCTTACCGCCGGCGGTGATTCTTTCGGCACGAATCTCAGACGGGTCGGACCGCAGGGCATAGCCTTGGATCGTCACCTCCCGACCCGGTCCAATCGCATCGCGCGCTAGGCCACGGTTTTCCATCCGAAAGGGCGGGGCAAGAACCACCGTAAGGGTTTTGCCACCGGCTTCGATCACGACAAAGCCATGCGGGTGCTCATAGCCGCTACGCTGGACCGCGCCAGTAAGGGTGATAGTCTGGGTCTGGTCGTAGCTGCTCCAGCCATGATGCGCCTGGGCGGGCGACACAAAAGACCCCTTGGAAAAAAACAGCGACAGGCCGATCAGCATGGCCGCAGTCCCGATACCGCGTCTCACCAGGGACGTGCAGGAGCGCGCTTGAAAAGGAAGACGGACGATCATCAGCACCTCCTGAAGATTATTGATCGGTCGTGGCACCCTGGGCATGCGGCTTTAAGCAGAATACGCGTCCATCTGCCACGGGATACACCGCATCATAATCCTTTGGCTGCAAACGAAAACTGCCCGTAAATGCCCCAAAGGCCGGAAGCAGCCACTGGCCTGCCCGATAGGCAAAGCATCGCAGGCGCAGCCGCTGCCGAGCGCCACCCGCAACCAGCACAGAAGGATGCAGATGGCCCGCAATCAACCAGACCCTCTGGGGCAGGTCAGTGCCTCCGCGAGCATCGGTAAGGTCTTGCGGGCTGTGCACCCCCAGGAAGCCAGGGACTTCCTGCCAATGGTCTTGAAAAACCGTGAGCCTAAGCAGTGGTGCCCAGTGCGCTCGGAGCGCCTCAGAGGCCTTTCGGTCGTGGTTGCCCATCACCAGATGCCAGGGCATATCGGAATGCTGACTGCGCAGGGCGGCTAGCTGTTCTTGCAGCCGCGGCGTAAGCGACTGGACATCGTGCACCAGGTCGCCCAGAACCACCAGACACCGGGGGCGGTACTGGCCTAAGACCGCAGACAGATGCATCAGCGTCTCCTGGTCGCTGCCCTCGGGAACCCCCAGCCCCGCGCGGCGAAAGCTGGTGGACTTTCCCAGATGAAGATCAGAGACAAAGGCGGTCTGGCTCACCGCATCAATAAGGGCGCCTTGGGGAGTCAGCCAGAGGCGTTTCTGGTGCACGGCGCCTTCCACACAGTATGCGCCACCGAGATGGGGCCTGCTGAAAGGCCCCTTCATGAAGACAGGCCCGAGGATAGCCCCTTATGGGCATCCTCCAGCATCCTCGCGACGCGGTCGGCAAGCTTCTCACTAGAGAGCTGCTCGCGAAGACGCTCCACCATAAGTGGAAAGGCAAAGGGGCTCGGGCGAGACAGATCAACCCACAGCCATCGGGCCCGGCTGCAACGCTCCAGCGTCTCGCTGAGGTCTTGCAGATTCAGTTCATCGCGCTGCACCTCACGCCAGGACTGCTGCAAGAGGGCATTGTCCGGATCGTATTTCTGAAAGACCTCATAGAAAAGGTTGGAAGAGGCCGCAAACTGACGGCTCGTCTTCTCGGCCCCAGGCATACCCGAGAAGACAAGCCCTGCCACCCGGGCAATCTCGCGAAACCGCCGCTGGGCAAGCCCACCGGCGCGCAAGGCCGATAACAGGTCTTGGGCCAGACAGTCGTTTCCTGCCAGAATGACCGACCGCAGAGAAGACTCGGTAAGCAGCCCGGCCTGGTCCCGCGGCACCAGCAGTTCGAGCCCATAGTCATTTACCGCGTAAGAAAGGCTGACTGGCGCCTGCTGGGCCAGTCGGTATGCCAGGAGCGTGGCAAGGCCCAGGTGCACCGTGCGGCCCGCAAACGGGTAGACAAAGACATGGGCACCCTCGCGCGAGTCCAGCCTTTCCAGCAGAAAAGAATCGGCCGGGGGCAGGCACGATCGCATCGCCTGTGTAGTAAGCAGTGGCCAAAGCGCGGCGACCTCAGGCGCCTGTCTGGCCGGCAAGGCGGGCGCTGTTTCCCCCGACGCAAAAACGAACGACAGCTGCGACAAGACCTCGCGCAGCGTGGCCGAGAGCATTCCCGAAAGGGGCATACTGCCGCCATTCCAACGAGGTACCGCGCCAGCCTTTTTCTTGGCCAGTCGTACATAGGCGGTAAGGTCTTTTACGCGCACGAGTTCAAGCGCCCGGCCTGAGAACAGAAAAGTATCCCCAGGCTTGAGTCGGCCAATAAACGATTCCTCGATCTGACCAAGACTGCCGCCCGACACCCAGGCAAGACGAATGCTCGCATCCGACAGAATCGTGCCGATCGACAGGCGATGCCTGCGGGCCATACGGGCATCGGCCATCTGCCAGCGCCCTACGGCATCAGTCTGCAGACGATGAAACTCAGGATAGGCGGCAAGGCTTGTACCGCCTTGGGAGAGGAACTGCAGCGCCCAGGCAAAGGCCTCGGGGGTGAGGCTGCGATAGCTGTAGGCGGTGCGCACCTCTTGATAGAGGTGCGCACCCGTCATAGGCCTACCCAGTACCCGGGTGGCAAGGTGCTGCACGAGCACATCCATGGGTGCCTGAGGCGGTGGCCGTGACTCAACCCGGCCCGCGGCAAGGGCGCGCTGGGCGGCATAAGACTCCAGGATCTCCAGGGCATGGGTAGGAACCAGCACCAGCCGCGCGGTCTTGCCTGGCTGATGGCCCGAGCGGCCCGCCCGCTGCAGCAGGCGCGCCAGACCCTTGGGGCTGCCGATCTGCAGCACCTGTTCCACTGGTGCAAAGTCCACCCCCAGGTCGAGGCTCGAGGTTGCCACCACTGCCTTCAGTAGCCCCTGGGCAATGGCCTTCTCCACCCAGGCCCGGGTCTGATGATCGAGCGACCCGTGGTGCAAGGCCATGCAGCCGGCCCAGTCCGGCCGTGCCTCTAAAAGCGCCTGATACCAGAGTTCGGCCTGTGACCGGGTGTTGGTGAAGACAAGACTGGTCGATGCCCTATCGATTGCCTCGACCACCTGGGCACGCATTGCCAGCCCCAGATGCCCTGCCCAGGGAAATCGCCCCGCCTGCGCGGGCAGGAGTGTCTCGATCACGATAGGCTTGGCAATATCGCAGGCAATCTGACAGACGGACAGCCCCTGTTCAGACAAAACGCTCGCGCACAGGCTCTCAGCCGCCTCATCAAGATTTCCCAGAGTCGCCGATAGACCCCAGGCAATGAATGCCGGCCTCTGGAGAGCATCTGCGGGCATGCCCATGTCTGTCTGCGCTGATGCCAGCGCGGCTAAGGCAAGTTGCAGCTGTACCCCGCGCTTACTGCCTAAGAGCTCATGCCATTCGTCAGCCACTACCGCATGGACGGACTGCAGCAGCACCAGGCCTTGGGGCTTGGAGAGCAACAGGCATAGGCTCTCTGGGGTCGTCACCAGAGCATGCGGGGGCAGGCGGTCCTGGCGCGCCCGTTCGGCAGTCGAGGTGTCCCCGGTGCGCAGGCCCACCCGCAGCCCGCTGCCTGCCGCATCAGCAAGCCTTTGCAAAGACTGCGCGGTATCAGCGGCCAGGGCGCGCATGGGCGTGACCCACAAGACCTGAAGACCTGAAGGGGCCGCAGAGGCCCGCGATGGTCGGCCGAACTGCCCTGCTGCATTGCTGAGGATTCGGTTCAAAAGGCCTCCCCAGATCGCGTAGGTCTTTCCCGTGCCCGTGCCGGCCTGCAACAGCCCCGACCGCCCGCTGGCGATGGCCTGCCAGGCCTGTCTTTGGAACCCAAAGGGCTGATAGCCCAGCGCCGCAAAGGCCCGTTCGGCCGGCGTCATGGCCTAATGGGGTACTGTCGCAATCCAGCCCTCAAGCGGATCGAGACAGGCAGGCAGCCCAAAACATGGCTCGGTGGCCGCATGCGCAGCCTGTAGGGCGCAGATCACCGCATCCAGCAGATCGCCACTGCCATCGATGGTCAGTTGTCGTATCCACCCCGCCGTGGCCACCAGCCGGGGGCGCAGGCCTGCCTCACCACGCAGCAGGGCCCGGAGAATCTGTTGCCGGTGGTAGGCGCGGTCGGAGTCTTGTTTGGCGCGGGTATCGCTTTTGTACGACTGCCGCGTCACCTGGCGGGCGGTGAACCCCGGATAGGCCTCAAGGGCGATGCGCGCGGGCAGACAAATCCGGCTCGCAGCAGCGCTTGCACCAGGCGTATCCGGATCAGCCAAGAAAAAGGCTGTGTTCTCGAGAAGGTCTGGGCACCGGTCACCATGCGCGGGAAAACACAGCCCGGCCTCGACCATCCTGCCGATGCCGGCCTGCATCATCCAGGCCACGGGCGGGTTCGTCCATCGCATGGCGGGGCTTGACCCCGCGGGCCTGTCGGTGGCCCGCCATGCAAACTTGTCGCCGACCGGCCGAGAGTCGCACCAGGCCTTAAACCGGGCGCGAATGGCCTCGCGGTCTGCGGCACAGAAAAACCGTACAAAGTCACGCCACTGCTCGGGCCAGCCCTCATGGGCAATCAGCACCCGAGGCTGACCAAAGGGCAGGTCGAATCCGCCTAGCCAGGGGCCAGGGGTAGCCAGGAACGTCTCAAAGGCCGACAGACTCGTCAGGCCCGATACATGACTGAGGCGATAGACCCCATGGCGAAGATCAAGGCTACCGACCGCTACCGTAATCGGTTTTTTGGGTGTGGGGGCGGAACTGAAGTCGATGCCATAGACCCTCGCTAAGCCATTCATTCGGAGGGCTCCGGCGGCACCTGCAGAAATGCCGCAAGCGCGGAAAGGCAGTCGGCCTGGGCGACCGTCTTGTCAGGACGCAGCCGCAGAATGCGCGGAAACCGCACGGCATAGCCACTCTTGTGGCGGCCCGAGGCCATGACACCCTCAAAGCCCAGTTCCATCACCAGGCTGGGGGCCACCTGTCGAACCGGCCCGAATTTTTCAAGAATCGATTTGCGAATCACCTGGTCGACCTGACGAATCTCTGCATCGGTAAGCCCCGAATAGGCCTTAGCAAAAGGCACGAGCACTGCAGGAGAGACCCGGTCATCCCACAGGGCAAAGCCATAGTCGGTGTACAGGCCCGCACGCCTGCCGTGGCCCCGCTGGGCATAGACCAGCACGGCATCCACCGAAAACGGGCTGCGCTTCCATTTCCAGCACTCGCCCTGTGGCGTCTTCTTCTGCCGTCCCTGGCCATAGCCCGCCTGCTGGCGCTTAAGCATAACGCCTTCCACAAAATGCGCCTGAGCCTGCCTCCGCAGTCGCCAGGCCTCTTGCCACGAGGACAGGGCCAGCAAGGGCGAGAGCCGCAGCTGCTGCATCACCGCCGGGTAGTGCAGACCCGCCTCCCGAACCGCTGCCTCCAGGCGTGTTCGTCTCTGCGAAAAGGCCAGGGGCCGAAGGTCTTCTGCAGACCATCGCAACAGGTCATAGGCCATGAAGACCGCCGGGGTGCTTTGAAGCAGTCGGGCCGATGGTCGTTTGCGGCCAAGCCTGGTCTGTAGGGCCGCAAAAGGCTGGGGCCTGTGACTCTGTGCATCCCAGACCAGAATCTCCCCATCCAAGAGCAGGTCAGCATCCACCGCCTGCGACATGAGGCGCATGGCTGCAGCCAGCTCCGGAAACATCTCGGTGACCAGCTCCTCGCCCCGCGACCAGATAGCCACCGTCGCGCCACGCACGATTACCTGGGCTCGAATGCCATCCCATTTCCACTCGGCAGACCAGTCTTCTACCGGGCCAAGGCGCTGCCCCAGGGCCGTCGCTGCAGACTCCGGGTCGGCGAGCACCTCTTCGGCAAGGGTGAGGCTCTGCGCAAGAAAAAAAGGCACCGGCCCAAGCAAAGCCTCGGTCGCCTCGGCGGGAGCGAGCAGCCGGGTAAAGGCATCGGCAGAGGGCAGATCTGCGGTAAACGCAATCAGCCGGGTGGCCATGGTCTCGCGAGACACTCCAGAAAGCGCAGACAAGGCTGCCGCCACCATCTGGCGCGACACACCCACCCGCAAGCCCCCGGTAATCAGCTTATTGAGGCAGAAGACCTCTCGTGGCGCGAGCTGCGCCCAGCTCTCTTGGATCACTGCCTGGGCCGCAGCCTGGTCTGCGTTACGCAGCGGCAGCAGACGATGTCTGATCCAGTCAGAAAGCCCCAGACTCGCCATGGCGGAGCCGCCGCTGGCCTTGGCTGCATCTACCTGCCCCACCAGCAAGGCTATCGTCTCGGCAAGGTCGCCAACCGTCTGGTAGCACTCCTCAAAGGCCCAATCGGGCAGGTCAGTGGCGACCATCGCAGCCTGCTTCAAGACCGCCAATGGAACCAGACGTTTCAGGCGTTCGCCTGAGAGCAGCCAGGCAGCCCATGCAGCGTCGGAAGGAACAGCCTCGCCAAAATACACCTGCAGAACCTGCTGCCTGGCATGGGTTCCATCGGCCTGTTCGAGTTCGATAAGCAGCTGGCTGAATCGGGCCAGGCCAAGGCCGGAAATGACCGCCTGCGGTGACCCCTGCGACGGCCCCTGTAGTGGCCCCTGCGGCAGGCTGGCGCTTACGGGTAAAAGCGATGGTGCCTGGGCTTCAGACATCGGCGGCCTGGGCGTCGAATTCGGTCTGAAAGGTATCGGCCTGCAAGCCCCGGGCCGAAAGCCAGCGGGCCATGAAGGCAGTCTGCCCGTGGGTCAGGATCACGCGCGATGCCTGGCTATGATCAATAGCCCAGAGCAGCCCCGGCCAGTCGGCATGATCCGACAGCACAAAGCCCCGCACCCCGGGCTGGCGGCGCCGTGCCCCCCGAACCGTCATCCATCCCGAGACATTGGCCTGGGAGACGGGCACCTGCTGCCGGCCCAGCCAGTGCGAACCCTGAACCGACTGCGGCGCGAGCACCAGGTCTCCTGCTGCCAGTCGCGTTGGGGGCGTCTGATCCGCCGGAACCCCGACACCGGCAGCCCGGTAGGCGGCGTTGATCCTTGCAACCGCCGCATGCACATAGACAGGGCCAGGGCCGGACCGGATCCCCGCACGATCATCGATCGCCATGATCAGTCGCTGGGCCTTGCCCAGGGCATAGGTATAGATCAGACAGGCATGGCCGCGCTGCGCCTCTTGCTGCCACCAGAGCAGGATCTCATCAACCACCCGCTGCTGCGCCTGCCAGCGATAGATCGGCAGACCAAAGGTAGTCTCTGTAATAAAGACATCGGCAGCCACAGGCACAAAGGCATCACAACTCGGGTCGGCAGCCACCCGATAGTCCCCCGACACCACCCAGACCCGGCCGTCCTTTTCTATCCGAATCTGACTGGCGCCCAGGACATGCCCTGCCGGATGCAGCGACAGCCAGACATCGCCCACTCGCAGAGGCGCCCCAAAGCGCAAGGCCTGAAAGGAGGTCTGGCTGCCGAGCCGCGCCTGAAACACGGGCAGCCCGCGGGCGGAACACAGCACATGGCTATGGCCAGAACGGGCATGGTCTGCATGGGCATGGGTGAGCACTGCACGGTCGACGGCACGCCAGGGGTCAATAAAAAAACCGCCGGCTGGGCAGAAGAGCCCCTCGGGGCGCAAGACCACCAGGTCATCCATGGGCAGCGCCAGAAAGAAAGAGGCTAAGACAGGGTATCGGGCGGCGATCCGTCTGCAGAAAACGGCCGGCGCTGCGCCAGCATTCGGATAGCCTTGGCATTGCTCCAGGAGAAGCAGACCTCGGCGGCCGCCTGCCAGGCAAGCCACTGAGACTGCAGGTGCTCACGCGGAGCCAGGCGTATCGGCGCATCGGATGGCACGCAGACAGAAAAGACATGTTCCGTATTCTGCGTCACGCCCGGGGCATAGCGATAACGCCAGTGGGGAAAAATCTCGTAGACCTGCGAAAATTCCCAGTCGGACCATGCCTCGAGGCCGGCGACCAGCCCAGTCTCTTCGGCGAGTTCCCGTTGGGCCGCCTGCAGCAAAGGCTCATCCATGGCATCCAGGCTTCCGGTCACCGACTGCCAGAATCCCGGCTTGTCGGCGCGTTCCAAAAGCAGTACTTGCCCTTCTGGGTTATGAATGACCACCAGCACCGACCGCGGAATCTTGTAGGGCTTGGTGACCACAGGCGCTGTTCTTTCGCGCGTCAGCGCAGGGGCAGTAGGGCCGCAAGCATCAGACCCACCAGCATGATCAGTACGTAAATGAAGATCGCAGAGGTCATGAGCTGACGGCTTGCACCAGTCTCGGCAGTATCAGCCATGGCAATGCGGCGGGCGTGCCAGGCGGGTACCGCTGCGACACTGGCCCAGATGGCCGCTGCAGGCAGCCAGTTGTAGAGACCCGCAAACGGAAGGGCCAGGCACGCAATATAGATGCTCACCGCTGCATGGCGGGCAGAGGCCTCAGAGTCGGGGCGTTGCGAAAACCAGTAGGCAAGCATGGCAAGGCCCAGCGTGAGACCAACCACAAAGGCCATGGGCAGCCACTGCCCGGACAGGTTTCCTGCCACAAGCACGACAACAAAAAAGTTCACAAAGACAATACTGAATGCCCGCACCCAGACTGGCCAGATCGATGGGTCATCCAGGACATTCGGCGCAAATCGACGAAACAAGATCTGGCCCAGAAGCGCCAGGCCCGCATAGACCGCGGAGAGGGTAAGCCGCGTCTCGTCGAGACTTGGGTCACCAATCCAGGCAACAGCAAGGCCATAGAACACCGCCATCGGCCCATAGACCAGGGCACGCCAGTGGCCGCGGTGCGTCAACCGGGCAGGCGACGCGAGGGGCGCGGTCATGCCAGGATCTTGGGCGCCTCTCGCAGGCGAATATGCAGTTCGCGCAGCTGGCGGTCATCGACCAAGGAGGGAGCCTGGGTCAGCAGACACTGCGCCCTCTGGGTCTTGGGAAAGGCAATCACGTCACGAATCGAGTCTGCACCTGTCATGAGTGTCACCAAGCGGTCCAGACCGAAGGCAAGCCCGCCGTGCGGGGGCGCCCCGTATCGCAGGGCATCGAGCAGAAAGCCAAACTTTACTTGCGCCTCTTCTTCGCCAATGTTCAAGGCGCGAAAGACCTTGCTCTGCACCGCTTCGGTATGAATTCGCACAGAGCCGCCGCCGAGTTCCCAGCCATTGAGCACCATATCGTAGGCCTTGGCCAGACAGGCGCCAGGATTGGTCTCCATAAGGTCTTCGTGACCGTCCTTGGGGGCAGTAAACGGATGGTGCACGGCCGTCCATCGGCCAGCCTCTTCGTCGCGCTCAAACATGGGGAAGTCCACCACCCACAGAGGCTTCCAGCCCTGGGTGAACAGACCATGGCTGCGGCCAAATTCACTGTGGCCAATTTTGACCCGCAGGGCCCCGAGGGCATCATTCACGATCTTGTCTTTATCAGCACCGAAAAACAAAATGTCTCCATCTTGTGCCCCGGAGCGCTGCAGAATTGATTGCAATGCCTGGTCATGAATGTTCTTTACGATCGGCGACTGCAGCCCGTCCCGACCCTGGGCGATGGCATTCACTTTAATCCAGGCCAACCCCTTGGCACCGTAAATCTTCACAAACTCGGTATAGCCATCAATCTCGCTGCGCGAAAGCGCGCCTCCGCCGGGTACCCGCAGGGCCACCACCCGGCCATTCGGAAGACGCGCGGGCTCGGAGAAGACCTTGAAGTCAACATCAGCCACCAGGTCGGTAATCTCGGTGAATTCAAGCGATACCCGCAGATCGGGCTTATCGGATCCGTAGCGGCCCATGGCATCGGCATAGGTCATGACCGGAAACGGGTCAGGAAGCGCAACCTGCATGGTGTCAGCAAACACCCCGCGAATCATGGTCTCAAACAAGGCGCGAATCTGCTGTTCGGTGAGAAAAGACGTCTCGCAGTCTATCTGTGTGAACTCGGGCTGGCGGTCTGCGCGCAGGTCTTCGTCACGGAAACACTTGGTGATCTGGTAGTAGCGGTCAAAACCCGCCACCATGAGCAGCTGCTTAAAAAGCTGTGGCGACTGCGGAAGGGCAAAAAACGCGCCCTCATGGACACGCGATGGCACAAGGTAGTCGCGGGCACCCTCCGGGGTGGACTTGGTGAGCATGGGGGTCTCAATATCGATAAACCCCTGGCCATCGAGGTAGCAACGCACGGCCATAGCTACTTTGTAGCGCAGCATCAGGTTTTTTTGCATCGCAGGGCGTCTCAGGTCGAGCACTCGATGGGTGAGCCGGGTGGTCTCCGAGAGATGGTCGTCATCTAACTGAAAAGGTGGGGTCACCGAAGCATTGAGGATCTGCAGGTCGTGACAGAGCAGCTCGATCTCGCCGCTCTTCATCGCGGGGTTGGTGGTTCCCTCCGGCCGACGCCGCACCTTACCCGTGATGCGCAGGCAGAATTCATTGCGTACCGACTCGGCGGTGGCAAACATGCTCGGCCGATCAGGGTCGCAGACCACCTGGGCAAGACCCTCGCGGTCGCGCAGGTCGATAAAAATCACACCCCCATGGTCACGACGACGGTGCACCCAGCCGCAGAGTGAGACCACCTCGTCGAGCTGATCGGCCGATAACTGGCCGCAATAATGACTACGCATACAAACGCCTTTTAAGAGGGAGAGGACTGCTGTGGAGAAACGGGGGAGCGACCGGGGGCTGCGGCTACAGGCGGAACCGTACCCATAGAGACCACATACTTCAATGCGGCATCCACGCCGATCGACAGGGGCAGGACATCGGTCTTGGGCACCATCAGAAAAAATCCAGAGGTGGGATTGGGCGTGGTAGGCACATAAATGCTGACCGACGGTGCACTGAGCAGTGCGGCGATCTCCTGGCTTGGGCTACCGGTAACAAAGGCAATCGTCCAGGCGCCGGAGCGCGGATACTGCACCAGCACGGCCTGGCGAAAGGCCTGGCCATTGGGTGCCAGGATGGTATCACTGACCTGCTTGACCGACGAATAGATGGAACGAACCAACGGAATGCGCGCAAGCAGGGCCTCCCAGGCATCTACCAGACGCCTTCCAAGCAAATTCGCGGCAAAGAATCCCGTGATTAGCACCACCAGCAGCACCACCAGCACCCCGAAGCCCGGTATCTCACGCCCGAAAAGCGCCTGCGGCTGAAAATGCGGGGGCAGGATCTGGTCGAGGGTGCTCACCACCGTAGTGATCACCCAATAAGTAACAGATAGGGGCACCCAGATCAGTAATCCCGCAACAAAGAATCGCTTGAGCATGATGAGGGCCCCTTGTAGTTACCTGAAGCTTGCCGGACGCTTGGCTGAGGCTCGCCGCGATCAGGCAGCCTTGGCCGAGGCAGTGCCCGAACCGGCAGCAGGAGTTACCGGCGCTGCTGCAGGGCTTGGCGTTGCAGTGGGCGCGGACGGTGAAGCGGCACTACCAGTGTCGCCGGTGGTGCCAGTAGCGGCCCCTGAGGCGGGGGCGTCAGCCGCAGGCTTGGACTCCGAAGCGCTTGTTTCTGCCGCACCTGCCCCAGCATCGGATGGTTTTTTCTGGCCCTCGCGAAAATCGGTGACATACCAGCCAGACCCCTTTAGGACAAATCCCGGGGCGGTGAGCTGCTTGGAAAATTGCGGCTGCCCGCAGCTTGGGCAGTCGGTAAGCGGGGCATCGGAGAGCTTTTGCAGCACGTCTTTCTTAAACCCACAGGCCCCGCAGGCGTAGGCATAAATTGGCATGGTGACCTCGTTAGAAGAGTGAATGTAGGCAAACTCACCATTCTAGGCCTTTCGCAGGCACAAAAAAAGCCCGGGGATGCGCATTCCCCGGGCCCTTGGCCCATGAACCATTGCGCCTGGCGGCGCAGTGGTGGTACGCCGAGCGCCCGTTGCCGTTCTGCCGCCGGGCAGCTACTGGCTAGAACGGGATATCGTCATCAAGATCATCGAACCCCCCTGCCTTGGCGGGCGACCGGGCGGCTGAGCCTGCGGCTGGGGGTGCACTGGCAGCCGAGCCTCCGGCAGCCTCCTCAGGTGGGCCTCCCGCTGCGGACCCCTCCCTTCCGCCCAGAAGCTGCATCTGGTCGGCAACGATCTCGGTGGTGTAACGCTCCTGACCGGACTGATCCTGCCACTTACGGGTGCGCAGACGCCCTTCCACATACACTGGACGGCCCTTTTTCAGGTACTCGCTGGCGATTTCAGCCAGACGACCAAAGAACACTACCCGATGCCATTCGGTGTCCTCCTTCATGTCGCCAGAGGCCTTGTCTTTATAGCGCGAGGTTGTCGCGATTGAGACATTGGCGATTGCCGCGCCGTCGGCCGCGTACCGCACCTCTGGGTCACGCCCGAGGTTACCCAGCAAAATGACCTTATTTACCGATGCCATGAAACTCTCTCCTTTAGGTTTGGGGCGCTCAGGCTATCTCCACCCTGGGCAGCAGACTACCGGTCGATTGGCGGAGCACCCGTCGCGGTTATCGGACCGACAGATGCCGGGGGGCTCCGAAGGCCGATTTCACGAAGTCCAGTTGCCATCATGCCCCAAAACAGCAACACTGCAAGACAGGCAACAAAGATGCCGTCTACGCCGTAAGAACGGACCGCCAGACCACCGACCAGCCCGCCAAGAAAGAGGCCCAGCGACTGGCTGGTGTTGTAGATGCCGAGCGCAAGGCCCCGCTGGGCGGCGGGCGCGACCCGAGACACCCAGGAAGGCAAAAGGGCCTCTAACAGATTAAACCCGGTGAAGAAGGCCCAGATACCCAAAAGCCAGAGCCAAAAGACTGCCCCGGCCGACAGAAAGATTCCCATGGTGACCAGCAAAAAGGCGATTGCCCCAAGGAACACCGGCCGAAACCGGCCCTGCCTTTCCGCCCAGAAAATCGCAGGAACAATCGACAGAAACGCCAGTGCCAGCAGCGGCAGGTAGACGATCCAATGGTCTGCCAAGGCCATGCCCAGGCCATCGAGCGCAAAAGGAATCGCCACAAACATGGCAGTCTGAATGGCCATAAGACAGAAGATCCCCAGGTTGAGCCTAGCGAGTTGCGAATCCCGCAGCAGAGACTGCCAGTTGCGAAGGGCGGGGGTCTCAACAGCACTGGCGCTAGATACGGGCGGGTCGGGCATTCTCCAGACTGCGAAGGCGGCAAGAAAAGCCAATATGCCCGTCAGAGAAAAAAGCCCCGCCAGGCCTGCAAGGCCAAAAATGGGCGGGGCAATCACCAGCGAGACCGCAAACGACAGGCCTATGGAGGCACCAACAAGGGCCATCGCCCGGGCGCGCACCTCTTCACGGGTAAGGTCGGCGAGAAAGGCACTGACTGCCGCGGATACTGCCCCCGCACCCTGCAAGGCCCGGGCAAAGATAAGCCAGTACAGGTCTTCTGCCACGGCCGCCAGCAGACTTCCCCCCGCAAAGACCAGCAGTCCAAAGACGATCACGGGCTTGCGGCCCCAGCGATCAGAGGCCAGACCGAAGGGGATCTGTAAAAACGCCTGGGTCAGCCCATAGATGCCCATGGCCAGGCCAATGAGTGCGGCGTCCTCGCCACCAGGAAGGTCACGGGCACCGAGTGCAAGCACCGGCAGAACCAGGAACAGCCCCAGCATACGCAGGCCATAGACGCTGGCTAGCGAGAGGCTAACGCGACGTTCCTGGGGGGTGAAGGCCACTCGATCTGACATCGCTCGCTATAGTAGTAGATTGGCCTGAACCCACGAGACGGACTATGTCGGAACATGGATGGATTCGGGTGCGCGGCGCGCGCACCCACAACCTGAAGAGCATCAGCCTCGATATCCCGCGCAACAGCCTTGTTGTGGTTACCGGCCTGTCAGGTTCCGGAAAGTCTTCGCTCGCCTTCGATACCCTATATGCCGAGGGCCAACGGCGTTATGTCGAGTCGCTGTCTGCCTATGCCAGGCAGTTTCTCTCGCTCATGGCCAAGCCCGATGTCGACCTCATAGAGGGGCTTTCCCCGGCAATTGCGATTGAGCAGAAATCCGGTAGCCATAACCCGCGGTCCACAGTGGGCACCGTTACCGAGATCTCCGACTATCTGCGGCTTTTATTCGCGCGTGCGGGGGTTCCCCATTGCCCGAACCATCCCCAGCATCGACTGGAATCGCAGAGCCTGGCGCAAATGGTCGATAGCCTGCTCGCCTTGCCAGAGGGCACCAGGCTTACGGTCATGGCGCCCGTGATCAGCAGACGCAAGGGCGAGCACCGGGAGATGATTGACGGCCTGCGTGCCCAAGGCTTTGTGCGCGGCCGCCTGCAGACAGAGTCGCAGCCGCCCCAGGATCTGGAGATCGATCAGATTGCCGGGCTGGACCCCCATCAGCACCATAGCCTGGATGTCATCGTGGACCGCATCAAGGTACGTCCGGACGCTACGCAACGGCTTGCCGAATCCCTGGAGGCGGCCCTGCGGCTTGGGCAAGACCAGGCGATTGTCTCGATCGCGCAGGCCAATGCGCCTGCAGTGGACCGCGGGCTATCGATGCGCTACGCCTGCCCCGACTGCGGGTTTTCGCTGCGCAGCCTCGAGCCCAATATGTTCTCCTTTAACTCACCGGCCGGCGCCTGCCCCGAATGCGATGGGCTGGGAACCCAATCGTTCTTTGATCCTGGGCTGGTGGTGCAGTTTCCGCACCTGTCTCTGGCTGCAGGCGCCATCGCTGGCTGGGACCCGCGCAACAGTTTTGCCTGGGCCATGATCGAGAGCCTGGCTACCTGCCTGGATTTCGACCCGGCAGCCGCCTTTGACTCGCTGCCGACCGCCACGCAGCAGACCTTGCTGTATGGATCGGGAGAACAGGTCTTGAGCCTGCGCATGCCCACAGACCGGGGCAAGACCATCGTGCGGCGGCAGCCCTTTGAGGGAATCCTGCCGAACCTGGAGAGACGGTGGCGCGAGACAGATTCCCCCGCAGTCCGCGAGGAGCTCTCACGGTTCCGACGACAACGAGAATGCCCCGCATGTCAGGGGTCGCGACTACGACCGGAGGCCAGGGCCGTGCGGCTCGGCGCCCCAGGGCATTCGGTAAGCCTGCCGGAGTTGTCCCGGCTTAGCCTAGGCAGCCTGCACGACCGGCTCGATACGCTTGAGCTCACCGGTTTTCGCCACGCGGTGGGTGAGCGTCTGCTCTCCGAGGTCCGGTCACGGCTGGGTTTTCTGATCAATGTCGGGCTTCGCTACTTAAGCCTTGAGCGGGCAGCCATGAGCCTGTCTGGCGGCGAGGCGCAACGAATTCGTCTTGCAAGCCAGATCGGCGCGGGGCTCACCGGGGTGCTCTATGTTCTGGACGAACCCTCTATTGGTCTGCATCCCCGAGACAATAACCGCCTGCTCGATACCCTGCGCCATCTGCGCGATCTGGGCAATTCGGTGGTCATGGTGGAGCACGACGAAGAGGCGATTCGATCGGCCGATCATGTGATCGACCTCGGCCCTGGGGCAGGCGTGCATGGGGGAGAAGTCGTCGGACAGGGCAGGCCAGAGGCGCTGCTGCGCCAGACAGGATCGCTGACCGCAGACTACCTTTCGGGCAGACGAAGGATCTCTGCCCCATCCGGTCGCAAGCCTGCCACAGACCGATGGCTTCGGGTGCTTGGTGCAAGCGGGCACAACCTGAAAGACGTTGACCTCGCCCTGCCCTGTGGCCTGATCACCTGTGTCACGGGAGTTTCTGGCAGCGGTAAATCCACCCTCATTAACGACACCCTGGTGGCCGCCGCCAGCCAACTCCTGCATCGGTCTCAGGCCGAGCCAGCAGCCCATAAGGCCATCGAGGGGCTTGGGTATTTCGACCGCATCATCAATGTGGACCAGAGCCCGATTGGCCGAACGCCACGCAGTAACCCGGCCACCTATACCGGGCTCTTTGCCCCGATCCGCGAGCTCTTCGCAGGCGCAACCATGGCCCGCGAGCGTGGCTACGACGCAGGGCGGTTTTCCTTCAATACCCGGGGAGGACGCTGCGAGTCTTGTCAGGGGGATGGCCTGGTGAAGGTGGAGATGCACTTTCTGCCTGACCTGTATGTGCCCTGCGATGTCTGCCAGGGGCTACGCTATAACCGCGAGACGCTTGACGTACGTTATCGTGGAAAGACCATCGCCGATGTCCTTGGCCTCACGATTGAAGAGGCCCACGATTTTTTTGCAGCGGTGCCCGCCGTGGCCCGCAGGCTGCAGACTCTATTGGATGTGGGGCTGGGCTATGTAAAACTCGGTCAGAGCGCAACCACGCTCTCAGGCGGTGAGGCCCAGCGGGTAAAACTCGCCTGCGAGCTCGCCAAACGCGACACCGGAAAGACTCTATACGTGTTGGATGAACCGACCACTGGGCTACATTTTCATGATGTTGACCTGCTGCTGCAGGTGCTCTTTCGGCTGCGCGATGCCGGCAATACGATTGTGATTATTGAGCACAATCTGGATGTCATTCAGACCGCCGACTGGATTGTGGATCTTGGGCCCGAAGGCGGCCAAGAGGGTGGCGAGATTCTAGTAGCTGGCCCCCCAGAAACCGTTGCAGAGTGCGCCGCAAGCCATACGGGCCGCTATTTAAAGTCGCTGCTCACCCGGCCGAGCACCTGAAGCCTTCCGGCCGCATCCGGGCGGGTGAGCAGGAGCTCTCCCATAGACAGGGTTTGCCCGGTAAGCGCCGAAACCACTACCTGGTGGCTCACCCAGACCTCAAATCCCGTTGCCCGTTGGGCCCCGTCCCGCGGGGGCGGCTGCGCAAAGCCAGACCCTTGGTCCTTCAGAAATGATTGGATCTGCGCCTGCTGGGCCTGGGAATCACCACGGCCCTGAAAGGTGGAATTCAAGGCCGGCCAAGGTGTGATTGGCACTGCCTTGGCAAAGGCCTCTTTGGCGGTATCGAGGCATCGGCACCACAGGCTTGACCGCACGGCGGCAGGCACTAGGCCACGGGTGATAAACCATGACCCCATGCGCCGCGACTGCGCCCGCCCCTCGGCGGAGAGGTTGCGCTGGGTCGCGCAGTCTTCAAGTCGAAAGCCCGGCGGGTCGCCGATACCCGAGACCGTCTCGGCATGCCGTACGAGAATAACCAGGCCGTGGGCATTCTCAGACCGAAGAAGAGCCTCGAGATTTTGCAGGCTTAGTCGGTCTTGGGCGTAGGCTGCACCGAAGCCCCCATGACCGCCGAGACTGGCCGATGTGCCAATACCAGCAAGACCAATAAGACCAAAAAGAAATACAAGACCAACAAGGCCAAAAACGCCCTCGCGCGCAACAAGAGCGACTCTCAGAAGCGCGGCGGTCATGCTACGCGTAACTACCGGGGTAGCTGAGAGGCACCCATGAGAAATGCATCAACCGACCTTGCGGCCTGACGGCCCTCACGAATTGCCCATACCACCAAAGACTGCCCGCGCCGCATATCGCCTGCGGCAAAGACCTTGGGCACATTGGTGTAGTACGACTTCTCGCCTTCGGTGGCGGACTTGGCATTGCCGCGATTGTCTTTGTCTACACCGAAGGCCTCAATCACCGAGCCGACCGGAGAGACAAAGCCCATGGCTAGAAGCACCAGGTCTGCTGGCAGAATCTTCTCGGTGCCGGGCACCTCTTGCATCTTGCCGTCCCTCCATTCCACATGGACAGACTTCAGGCCCGTAAGTCGCCCCTTATCCCCCAGAAACTCTTTAGTGGCAATCGCAAACTCGCGGGTGCAGCCCTCTTCGTGGCTTGAGGAGGTACGCAGCTTGGTGGGCCAATAGGGCCAGACCATGGGCTTATCCTCATGCTCAGGCGGCATGGGCAGAAGCTCAAACTGGGTGACGCTCTTGGCCCCATGACGATTGCTCGTGCCCACGCAGTCTGAGCCCGTGTCGCCACCGCCAATGACGATGACATGCTTGCCATCGGCGCGAATCTGCTGCGGCAGCGCATCGCCCGCATTGACCTTATTCTGCTGCGGCAGAAACTCCATTGCGAAGTGCACACCTTGCAGGTCGCGGCCTGGCACCGGCAGATCGCGTGGCTGCTCGGAGCCCCCAGCCAAGAGCACGGCATCGAAGTCTTTCTTGAGTCGCTCGGGCGAGACTGTTTCTTTGGCCCAGTTGGTGACCTTGGTGTCGGAAGGGAGGCTTGCCACGAGCACACTGGTGCGGAAGGTGACCCCTTCAGCCTGCATCTGGGCCACACGACGGTCAATATGGGTTTTTTCCATTTTGAAGTCGGGAATGCCATAGCGCAGCAGGCCCCCAATACGGTCGTTCTTTTCAAAAACCGTGACCTCATGGCCCGCCCTCGCGAGTTGCTGGGCAGCTGCTAGGCCCGCGGGGCCCGAGCCCACGACAGCCACCTTCTTACCGGTCTTATGCGCGGGCAACTGCGGCCCTACCCAGCCCTCTTTCCAGCCCCGGTCGATGATGGCGTGCTCAATCGACTTGATGCCCACGGCATCGTCATTGAAGTTTAGTGTGCAGGCCGCCTCACAGGGGGCCGGGCAGATCCGGCCCGTGAACTCTGGAAAGTTGTTGGTAGAGTGCAGGGTATCGAGCGCTGCCTTCCATTGGTTCTTGTAGACCAGGTCATTGAAGTCGGGAATGATGTTGTTCACCGGGCAGCCGTTGTTACAAAACGGAATGCCACAGTCCATGCAGCGCGCCGCCTGCTTGTTGGCCTGGTCTTCGGCGAGTCCAATGACAAACTCTTTGTAGTGTTTCACACGACTCTGCGCGGGCTCGTAGCCCTCTTCGATGCGCTCGAGCTCTAAAAATCCAGTGGCCTTTCCCATACTCTTTCCTTCTCTATAAATAGTGTCTACGTGCGGTCTGCGGTAACGATCTCTGTCAACCCCGCGCCCACCACACCCGCCTGGCTCTTGGCATAGATCTCGCCAAGAGCCCGCCTGTACTCGTTGGGGAAGACTTTGACAAAACGCGCACGGGCCTGGGGCCATTGGTCCAAGAGTTCGCGGGCCCGGGCGCTACCCGTCCAACGATGATGGTCTTCGATAAGCTGGCGCAGCTGCTCTTCATCGGTCTTGCCACGGTGCCAGGTGCCGACCTCGCCTTGGGCCTTCTGCTCTGCTGCAGGCAGCACCTTATCGAGGGCCACCATCGCGGTATTGCAGCGTTCGGCAAAGCTTCCATCTTCGTCATAGACATAGGCCACGCCGCCCGACATGCCGGCAGCAAAGTTGCGCCCCGTGCGCCCCAAGACCACCACGGTGCCGCCTGTCATGTACTCACAGCCGTGGTCTCCCGTACCCTCGACCACTGCCGAGGCGCCCGAAAGGCGCACGGCAAAACGCTCGCCCGCTACGCCACGGAAGAAGGCCTCACCGGAGGTGGCTCCATAGAGCACGGTATTGCCCACGATGATGTTCTCGTGGGCCACGCCGCGAAACTCAATGGAGGGCCGCACGACAATACGGCCACCGGACATGCCCTTACCGGTGTAGTCGTTGGCATCGCCAATGAGATACAGGGTGATGCCCTTCGCGAGAAAGGCGCCAAACGACTGGCCACCGGTGCCTTCCACCTGAATATGCAGCGTGTCATCGGCAAGCCCCTCGGGGTGGCGCTTGACCAGTTCGCCAGAGAGCATGGCCCCGACAGTGCGATTGACATTGCGGGCAGTTTCAATGAAATGCACCTTCTGGCCCTTCTCGAGTGCGGCCCTCGACTTCTCAATGAGCACCCTGTCCAAGGCCTTCTCAAGCCCATGGTCTTGGGTCTCAGAATGCAGACGCTGTGCGGGATTCGCTACCACCGGCTGATAAAAGAGCCTACTGAAGTCGAGCCCGCGGGCCTTCCAGTGGGCAACCCCTTTTTTGGTATCAAGCAGGTCAACACGCCCCACCAGGTCTTCGAACCGGGCGATGCCCAGTTGGGCCATGATCTGACGCACCTCTTCGGCGACAAAGAAGAAGTAGTTCACCACATGCTCGGGCTTGCCCTGAAACTTCTTACGCAGCACGGGGTCCTGGGTGGCCACCCCCACTGGGCAGGTGTTGAGGTGACACTTACGCATCATGATGCAGCCCGCGGTCACGAGCGGTGCTGTGGCAAAGCCCATTTCGTCGGCGCCCAAGAGCGCGCCAATCACCACGTCGCGACCGGTCTTCATCTGGCCATCGGCCTGCACCCGAATGCGGCTGCGCAGGCCATTGAGCACCAGGGTCTGCTGGGTCTCTGCCAGACCAATCTCCCAGGGCGAGCCAGCATGCTTGATCGATGTCAGCGGCGAAGCCCCCGTGCCGCCATCGTGGCCCGCAATCACCACATGGTCGGCCTTGGCCTTGGCCACGCCGGCCGCTACCGTTCCGACTCCGACTTCGGACACGAGCTTCACCGAAATATCGGCATGGGGCGATACGTTTTTCAGGTCATGAATGAGCTGGGCCAGGTCCTCGATGGAATAAATGTCATGGTGGGGGGGCGGCGAGATCAGCCCCACGCCCGGCACCGAGTGACGCAGTTCACCGATGTATTCGGACACCTTACCGCCCGGCAGCTGCCCACCCTCACCCGGCTTGGCGCCCTGGGCCATCTTGATCTGAATCTGGTCGGCCGACACGAGGTATTCGGTGGTCACGCCAAACCGGCCAGAGGCCACCTGCTTGATCTTTGAGCGCAGGCTGTCTCCGGCCTTGAGCGAAAAGTCAGACTCCACCTGGGCCTTGCCAATGACATCGGCAAGCGTCATGCCCTCTTTGACCTTCTCGCCTTGCATCTCGGCGCGATAACGACGTTTATCTTCGCCGCCCTCTCCTGTATTGGACTTTCCGCCAATACGGTTCATGGCAACCGCTAGGGCCGTATGGGCCTCGGTAGAGATTGAGCCCAGTGACATCGCGCCGGTGGCAAACCGCTTCACGATCTCTGCGGCAGGCTCCACCTCGTCTAAGGCAATCGCCTTGGCCGGGTCGACCTTAAACTCGAAGAGACCCCGCAGCGTCATATGACGACGGCTCTGGTCGTTGATGATCTGGGCGTATTCTTTGTAGGAAGAAAACTGGTTGGCCCGCACCGAATGCTGCAGCTTGGCAATGGCATCGGGCGTCCACATATGGTCTTCGCCGCGCACCCGCCAGGCGTACTCTCCGCCGGCATCGAGCATGGTGGCAAGCACTGGGTCATCGCCAAAGGCCTGGCCATGCATGCGCAGGGCCTCCTCGGCCATCTCAAAAATGCCGATGCCCTCGACCGCACTCGGCGTGCCCGTGAAGTAGTGGTCAATCGTGGCCTTGTTGATTCCGATGGCCTCAAAGATCTGGGCGCCGCAGTACGACATGTAAGTCGAGATGCCCATCTTCGACATGATCTTTGAGAGACCCTTGCCGATGGCCTTCACATAATTGGCCACGGCCTTCTCGGCACTAAGCGCCCCCGAGAGGTCTTTGTGCATCGAGACGATGGTCTCCATGGCCAGATAGGGGTGCACGGCTTCGGCGCCATAGCCCGCGAGCACGGCGAAGTGGTGCACCTCACGGGCCGAGCCCGTTTCGACCACAAGGCCCGCCTGGGTGCGCAGTCCCTCACGCACCAGATGCTGGTGCACGGCAGACAAGGCGAGCAAGGCGGGAATCGCCACCTGGGTAGGGGCCACACTGCGGTCTGACAAAATCAGAATATTCGCGCCCGCACGAATAGCCTCGACCGCCTCCGCACACAGGGTGGCAAGCTTGGCCTCGATACCCTCCCTGCCCCAGTCCAGGGAATAGGTAATAGAGAGCTGCTCTGACTTGAACTTGCCACGTGTATGGGTGGCAATATCGCGCAGCCGCTGCATATCGGCAAAGTCGAGGATTGGCTGGCTGACCTCGAGCCGCATCGGCGGGTTGACCTGGTTGATGTCCAGCAGATTGGGCCGTGGTCCCACAAACGAGACCAGCGACATGACAATGGCCTCACGAATCGGATCGATCGGCGGGTTGGTCACCTGGGCAAAGAGCTGCTTAAAGTAGTTGTAAAGCGGCTTGCTGCGATTAGAGAGCACGGCCAGGGGCGAGTCGTTGCCCATCGAACCCACGGCCTCTTCGCCTGCCTGGGCCATCGGGGCCATCAAGAACTTGAGGTCTTCTTGGGAATAGCCAAAGGCCTGCTGGCGATCGAGCAGCGACACCTCTGCCGCGAGCGGTGTATTTTTTTCTTCGGGCGACAGGTCTTCAAGCGCAATGCGCACATCTTCGATCCACTGCTGATAGGGCCGAGTCTTAGAGAGCGACGACTTCAGCTCTTCGTCGTGGATCATGCGGCCTTGGTCGAGGTCGATGAGGAACATCTTGCCCGGCTGCAGGCGCCACTTCCGCACGATCTTGCTCTCCGGAATCGGCAGCACGCCAGACTCCGAGGCCATGATCACAAGGTCGTCTTCGGTAATGCAATACCGCGAGGGACGCAGGCCGTTGCGGTCGAGTGTGGCGCCGATCTGCCGGCCATCGGTAAAGACCAGCGAGGCCGGGCCATCCCAGGGCTCCATCATCGCCGCATGGTATTCGTAGAAGGCCCGGCGGGCAGGGTCCATGGCGGTATGCTGCTCCCAGGGCTCGGGGATCATCATCATCACCGCATGGGCCAAGGGATAGCCCGCGGCCACCAGCAGCTCGAGACAGTTATCGAAGGTGGCCGTGTCGGACTGCCCCGCAAAGCTGATGGGATAGAGCTTCTTGAGGTCGGCGCCCAGGACAGGGGAGGACATGACGCCCTCGCGGGCCCGCATCCAGTTGTAGTTACCCTTCACGGTATTGATTTCCCCGTTGTGGGCCACCATGCGATAGGGGTGCGCGAGCGGCCACTCGGGGAAGGTGTTGGTAGAGAACCGCTGGTGCACGAGGGCCAGGGCCGAGACACAGCGGGGGTCAGACAAGTCTTTGTAATACACGCCTACCTGATCTGCCAGCAGCAGGCCCTTATAGACAATGGTGCGGCTCGACATCGAGGGCAGGTAATACTCTTTACTGTGCTTGAGTTTAAGGCTCTGCACTGCAGACGAGGCCGTCTTACGAATGACGTAGAGCTTGCGCTCCAAGGCCTCTTGCACCACCACATCGCCACCGCGCCCAATGAAGATCTGCCGAATGACGGGTTCTTTTTCACGCACCCGTGGCGACATCGGCATCTGGCTGTCGGTGGGCACATCGCGCCAGCCGAGTACCGCCTGGCCTTCGGCCTGCACCGCGCGCTCTAAGGCACGCTCACAGGCCATGCGCGAGGCGTGTTCTTTGGGCAGAAAGACCATGCCCACGCCGTATTCTCCCGGGGGCGGCAGGGTCACGCCCTGGCGGGCCATTTCTTCGGCAAAGTAGGCGTGGGGAATCTGAATCAAAATGCCCGCGCCGTCGCCCATCAGGGCGTCGGCCCCCACCGCGCCGCGGTGGTCGAGGTTCTTCAGAATTAAAAGCCCCTGCTCGACAATGCCGTGAGACTTCTGCGCCTTAATGTGGGCCACAAACCCTACGCCGCAGGCGTCGTGCTCCAACTCGGCTCGGTAAAGACCTTGCAGTTGCGCGGCGTCTTGCGGGGCGGGCGCCAAGAGATGGGACTGGCCGGGCTGCGGCGTGATTCGGTGCTGGGGAAGGGTTTTGGGCAGCGACATGGCCGGGCTCCGAGACAGAAAGGCATAAAGGGGCCTTATTATGCGGAACCCTGCCTTTTTACAGAAGTCAAAGTAGGCGTTTTTGCCCCAAAAATACTAGCTAATAAATAGGGTCAGATTAGATTATTTTCGCCTCAATGCGAGGCATTTCTAAAAATAGGGACGCAGAACATACGTCTTCCCGTGCTCAGCCCATCTCTGCCTTTCGGGGGCGTCCGCGCGGTCGCCGATTCCAGGCCTGACGCTCATCATCGGTCAGGCCAGACCAGGTTGCAGCAGACAAGACCGGGCGCCCCTGCGAGAGCCCCAGGTACATCGCCTCCAAAAGATCAGGGCCTATAGGGCGCTCAGCCAGTTCTGCATAGGCCGCCTCGCGCTCAAAGGGAGTGTTGCCCAAGAGCCAATAGCTCTCAAGAGCCCGGTAGGCTCCGGGGCTCGGCGCCGGTCGCAAGCCCCGGAGTACCCCAGCACTTGACCAGAGCCAGTCTGCGGGCTTGGCACAAAGGCCTTGCCGGATCGGAAGAGATTCCACCCACTGGGCCACAGAGATGCCGTAGGCCCCACTGTCGAGCCAGTAGCTACGATAGCGGCCTTCCCAGGGAGAACCCGAGCGTCGCCAGCGCTGGTTAAAGCTGCGGGCATAGCGACGGCCCACCTGCTGCATGACACTGGAGAGTGCGTCGGGCCGCTGCGGGGTAACCAGCCAGTGGGCCTCACGGTCCACCACCGACCAGGCATGGACCCAGAGGCCCCGGCCAAGCGCGGCCTGCATAAAGGCCACGATGTAGTCGTTACGGTCTTGTGCATCAAGACAGAAGGGGCTGCCCGACTGACCGCGTTGGCAGAGGTGGTAACAGCGACCGGCCTGAGCCGAACGAGCACGACGGGGCATAGAAGACCTAGGAAGTCCTGGCGGGCCGAATCACTAGTGCGCCGCTGCCCCGGTGAGGGCCCGAATCGTCTCGCCCACCGTATCGGGGCCCACGGGCTTGAGCTCCGATCGGCCAAGGCCCTGCAGCAGCACATACCGGATCTCACCGGACTGGGCCTTCTTGTCATGGGCCATGGCAGCAAGATACTTCTGAGCAGGCCAACCCGGCGGCCGCGTAGGCAGCCCTGCCCGGCCAACCAGATCCACAAGCCGCGCACGGTCTTGCACCGAGAGCTGTCCCAGCCGAACCGAGAGGTCTGCAGCCAAGACCATTCCACACCCCACCGCCTCACCATGCAGCCAGGTGCCAAACCCCAGGCCGGCCTCAATCGCATGCCCAAAGGTATGCCCGAAGTTCAGCATGGCACGCAGGCCCGCCTCACGCTCGTCAGCGGCCACCACCTCGGCCTTAATCTGGCAGGAACGCTCTATAGCATAGGCCAGGGCCTCGGTCTCGCGCGCCATGAGTCGGTCTATTGAAGACTCCAGCCAGTCGAAAAAAGCGCGGTCGAGCGCGGCGCCATACTTGATGACCTCAGCCAGACCCGCGGAAAACTCTCGGTTGGGAAGGCTGGCCAGAACATCGAGATCGATGAGCACGGCCTGGGGCTGGTAAAACGCTCCAATCATGTTTTTACCAAGGGGATGGTTAATCGCTGTCTTTCCCCCGACTGAGGAGTCCACCTGGGACAGGAGCGTGGTTGGCACCTGCAAAAAGGGCACGCCGCGCTGATAGCAGGCCGCGGCAAAGCCAACCATATCGCCCACAACACCCCCGCCCAGGGCAATCAACAACGACTTGCGTTCGATGTGGTGGGCAATCAAGCTATCCATGATCTGCATGAAGCTATCGACGTTCTTAAACGCCTCCCCATCAGGCAGCACAATCTCAAGGGGCAGGACCCCAAGCTCACCAAGTACCGCACGCACAGTGGCCAGGTACAACGGTCCCACCCGGTCATTGGTGACCACGGCCACCTGCCCCGGGGATACAAACGGCTGCCATGCCGCGACGCTGCCGATAAGACCCGTACCAATCAAAATCGGATAGCTACGATCTTCTAGAGAGACCTCTAGGCGATGCAGAATCCGCGCGGGTGTATGCGGCTTATTCATGAGGGCTGCTAAGGCTGCTGCAGGCAGGAGTGTCAACAGCCACACCAACTGGCTTGTCTACGGGGCATGCCTGACCCGGCGAGCGCCTAGTGGGATAGGCCGGAAGATGGGCAATGCCCCTTTCAGCCAAGGCCTTTTCGATCTGTGACAGAACCTGTCCGAGTGAGCCTCGGGTACTGCAGACCACGAGATCCGCTAGGCGGCGATAAATAGGGTCTCTCTCGCGGTGAAGACGATCGATTGTCGCCCTGGGGTTGGAAGACTGGGTAAGCAACGGGCGGGAATGATCCGACTTAAGCCGCTGCCAGAGCTGCCGTGGATCGGCATCGAGATAGATCACAAACCCGCGTCTGAGGGCCTCTTGATTGGCCTCTGACAAGGGCGCACCCCCACCGGTGGTAACCACCTGCCCGGGCACGGCCATCACCTCTTCGATAAGCTTGGCCTCTCGCCGCCGGAAGCCGGCCTCTCCCTCAAGCTCGAAGATCACCGGCACGGAGGCGCCGCATCGACGCTCGATCTCGTGATCTGTGTCGATTACCGGCCAGCCCAACCTTTGGGACAGGCGCCGGCCAATGGTCGTTTTACCAGCGCCCATTAGCCCAATAATGACAATAGAGGTCGACGTCACGGCATTCCTGTTTTTTGGCCCAACGAGCGATAATACCCTCGGTCATGCGTGCCGTTCTTTCCATTCTCGCCATTCCCCTCTTGGGACTCCTCGGGCTCATTGCCCTCGTGGTCATGGCGATGGCCCTTGCTACGACCCGCCTTCCTGAGGTAAAGGCCCTTGCCGACTATCGGCCCAAAGTGCCTCTGCGGGTCATGACAGCCGATGGCGTGCTGATTGGCGAGTTCGGCGAAGAGCGTCGCAGCGTGGTACGGGCCGATCAAGTGCCCAGGGTGCTTATCGATGCCATCTTGGCCGCTGAAGACGAGCGGTTCTTCGACCATATCGGCATCGACCTTCTTGGCATTGTGCGGTCGGCAAGCACCAATATCATCACCGCCAGCAAGGCCCAGGGCGCAAGCACCATCACCATGCAGGTCGCCCGTAACTTCTATCTCTCGGCGGAAAAAACCTTCACCCGAAAAATTTTTGAGGTCCTGCTTGCGCTGGAAATCGAACGCAAACTCTCAAAGAACCAGATCCTGGAGCTCTACCTGAACCAGATCTTTCTTGGTCGTCGGGCCTACGGGTTTGCCGCAGCCTCGCAGATTTATTTTGGAAAACCCATCACAAAGCTCACCCTGGCCGAGTCTGCCATGCTCGCCGGGCTGCCCAAGGCACCCTCTGCCTTTAACCCCGTCACTAATCCGCGCCGGGCAAAGCTACGCCAGGAATATGTTCTGGGCCGAATGCTTAAGCTCGGAATGATCACGGAGCCGCAGTATCGCCGGGCGGTCTTGGAGAAAATGCGGGTGGTCGGCCGAAGCGACGACTACGGCGTGAATGCCGCCTACCTCGCCGAAATGGTCCGCATCCAGATCGTGAATCAGTTTCGGGAAGAGGCCTACAGCCGAGGCATCACCGTGTTTACCACCGTGCGTGCCGACGAACAGAAGGCCGCCTATCAGGCGCTACGTACTGGGCTCATTGAATACGACCGCCGGATAGGGTGGCGCGGACCCGAGGGTCAGATTGAACTTCCTGAGGGTGCCGAGGCCCAGCAAGATGCCATTGACGACGCCCTAAACGAGCGGGCTGATAGCGACGGGCTTTTTACTGCGGTAGTGACCCAGGTAGAAAAAGAACGTGTTCTTGTCATGCGGGGCCAAGGCCGACAGTTCTCGATTACCGGCGAGGGCCTGCAATTTGCCCAACGGGGGCTTGCCGCAAATTCGCCGTCTGGTCTGCGGATACGACGGGGCTCGGTGGTGCGCATCGGGATGATGTCCAAGGGCGAATGGGAGATCACCCAGTTGCCAGAGGTTGAGGGTGCCTTTGTGGCCATGCACCCCGAAACCGGAGCAATCCGCGCCCTAGTCGGGGGCTTCGACTTTGCCCGTAGCAAGTTCAACCATGTAACCCAGGCCTACCGGCAGCCGGGCTCCACCTTAAAAGCCTTTGTCTTTGGAGCGGCCCTGGAGAAGAGCTTCTCACCGACCACGCTGGTGAATGACGCCCAGGTACGATTTGACCCAGGCGAAACCGGCGGACTGCTCTGGGATCCCAAGAACTACGACGGCACCTACGAAGGCCCCATCACCCTGCGACAGGCGCTGGCAAGGTCTAAGAACATGGTCTCGATTCGATTGGTGCATGCTATCGGGCCGCGCTTTGGTCAAAACTACCTCAGCCGGTTTGGGTTTGAGGCTGACAGGAACCCCCCCTATCTCACGCTGGCCCTCGGTGCAGGAGGCGTCACGCCGCTGCAGATGGCAGCCGGCTACGCGGCAATTGCCAACGGTGGATTCCGGGTCACCCCCTATTTTATTGATCGGGTGATCGACGATAACGGAGAGCTGCTCAGCAGGGCAGAGCCAGCCCGGGCCGGGGCAGAGGCACCGGCCATACTCGACCCCCGACATGTCTATATTCTGAACAGCATGCTGCAAGAGGTGATTCGCAGCGGTACCGGCCGTAAGGCGCTCTCTCTAGGCCGGCCCGACATTGCCGGAAAGACGGGCACCACCAATGAGGCACAGGACGCCTGGTTTGCCGGATACCACCCACAGCTGGCCGCAGTGGCCTGGGTGGGCTACGACCAGCCAAGGTCGCTAGGAGAGCGTGAAACAGGGGGGGGTCTTGCCCTGCCCATCTGGATCTCATTTATGTCTGATATATCCAAGAAGCTACCAGTCACGCAGATGGCCGTACCCCCAGGAATTATTCGAATCGGAAATGAGATCTACACGGCCGAGAGCATGCCCGGAGCGGGCGTTCGCACCCTTGGGCTTGAGGATCCGATTCCCATGTCCGGCGAGGCTGGCGCCCCGAGTTCAACGGGCCAAAGCCTCGAGACCCGACAGTAACCGCGAATGACGCAGAAAGACCTCTTGAAATTCTCCGTGCCCTCGGGTATCGGTCCAGTGACTGTCTTGCCAGACAAAGTGATGTGCCCCTTCAGTAGACGCCAGCCAGAGCTGCTGGGTGGGGGCCTGAGCGTTCACAATAATCTTCTGGCCCGCCTCAAACTCAACCTCAACCACAGGCCCATGTCGGCCGGTTTCTAGAACAAGGTCATGCCTGCCATTCCAGGTATCTATCTGCGACTCAATCCAGACAAAAGCCGCTTCAATTTTTTCCAGATATTCCGTTTCGGTCATACTCCTGCCTTCGGTTTTAGTCTCTATCCCTCTCATTGTCTATGAAGGACGCCAAGGTTTCCGAAAATCCCTCGTCAGTGCCGACGATCTCGACCCCAACAAAAGGCCTGCGCCTCTTGGCCTGCGGCCTAGGGCTTGTCGTGGCGGTTGGCTGTGGCCAGAAAGGTCCGCTGACACTGCCCGAGCCACCGGAACAACCGCCCAGTCCTGCCCGCCCCGCGGGGGCACCGTGAGCGCTGAAGCAACAGAGGGTTCCTATCCCATGCTGCCGAGCGCCTTCCACTGGAGGGACCAGGCGCTGCACTGCGAAGGCGTCTCGCTGGCCTCAATCGCCCAGACCTATGGAACTCCGGTCTATGTCTATTCCGAAACTGCCATCGCCCAAGCCTATGCAGGCTTTGCGTCGGTGGATTCCAGCATTCCCCTTCAGGTCTGCTATGCGGTAAAGGCCAACCCCAGCCTAGGCATCATCCGGCTGCTGGCAGGCCTCGGCGCTGGCTTTGATATCGTCTCTCAGGGCGAGCTTCAACGGGTGCTTACTGCCGGGGGAAATCCCGCGCGGGTGGTCTTCTCGGGGGTGGGCAAGACCGAAGAGGAGCTGCGGTTCGCGCTAGAGCAGTCGGTTGGCTGCATCAATGTCGAGAGCCTGCATGAACTGCAGCAGCTCGGTGACCTGGCTCTGGCCATGGGCCTGACCGCACCCGTATCGGTTCGAATCAATCCGGATATCGATGCCCAGACGCATCCCTATATCTCCACAGGACTAAAGGAAAATAAATTTGGTCTGGCGCTACCCCAGGCACTAGAGGCTTACCGACTGGCGCATTCACACCCGGGCCTTCGCATTACCGGAGTGGACTGCCATATCGGCTCCCAGATCACGAGCCTCGCACCCTTTCTTGCCGCGACCGACAGGGTCTTGGCCTTTGTGGACTGCCTCGCCGAAGAAGGCATCGTGCTCTCCCACATCGACCTCGGTGGCGGCCTGGGCATCTGTTACCACGATGAAAATCCACCCACTCCAAGCGCCCTGATGCAGGCGTTAACCAACCAGGTGCGGCAATGGGCAGGCACCCGGGCTAGGCCACTGCCCAAACTCGTCTTTGAGTTTGGCAGGGCAATAGTGGGGAATGCCGGCCTGCTGGTCACCGCCGTAACGCTCTTAAAGCCCGGTGCACAGGCTTCCGATCACAATTTTGCGGTGATGGATGCCGCCATGAATGACCTGATGCGCCCCAGTCTGTATGGTGCCTGGCACGCAGTAATCCCCCTGTCCACGAGGCCCAGCGCCGGCGCATGCCAGGCCGCATGGGATCTGGTTGGGCCTATTTGTGAGTCAGGTGACTGGCTTGCCAAGGACCGCCCCATGGCCCTAGCCCCAGGAGACCTTGTGGCATTTGCCTCGGCGGGTGCCTATGGCAGCGCTATGGGGTCTCAGTACAACAGCCGGCCACGACCGCCTGAGGTTCTGGTGCGTGCAAACGGCCAGGTGTTGCTGCTGCGCCGCCGGGAACGGTTTGAGGACCTTATTCTGACCGAACAGATTCCCGCAGGGCTTTAGCTGTCGGGGGTATGCGGAAACCGGGCGGATGCAGAGCCTGCGGAAGATGGGGCTCGCGGCGATTTCGCAGGCGTCGGCAAGGCCTTGAGCAGGGCAATGCCTAGAAAGAGCCCCGCATAAACCACCACCTCCCCGAAGTCGTTCTTGCCCATCTTGTGCAGAAAGAAGTGGGCCAGGCTAAGGATAACGATCAGGTGGATTGCCCGGTGCAACCGCTTCCAGCGCACCCCCAGACGCCGCATGGCAATTCTGTTGGAGGTAACCGCCAGCGCAGCCAGCAGAAAAAGACCAATAAGGCCCACAGACACAAACGGGCGCTGTCCGATATCGTTCCAGACTGCAGCCAATACCAGATCGTGTTCAAACTGCAGAAAGGCAACAAAATGCACAACGGCATAGGCAAAGGTCCATAGCCCCATGGCCCTCCGCGCTGTCAAAACCTGGCCACCCGCCCATCGCGCCCAGAGCGGCATGGCATAGACCCAGAGCAGCAAGACCAGGCTCACCTGACCGAGACCCCGGATGATCGCCTCCTGCGGGTTCGGTCCTAGGCCACCCCCCCCAAAAACCTGAACCACCAGAGCCCACCCCGGAAGACTCGCCCAGAGAAACAATGCCCACCACAGACCATTCGGAGCGCTGTCGCGGTGCACCCTGGGGGCACCCTAATAAAACCGACGTAGGTCCATACCCGCGTACAAGCCCTCCACGGCCTCGGCATAGCCGTTAAACATCAAGGTAGGACGCCGAGGCGCGAACAGGCTGTCGTCCCCGATGCGACGTTCGGTTGCCTGAGACCATCGGCGGTGCGGAACCCCAGGGTTCACATTGGAATAAAACCCATACTCCTGCGGCGCAGACATATTCCAGCTGCTCTCGGGCTGATTCTCAACAAAAGTGATTCGCACCAGAGATTTGGCGCTCTTAAACCCGTACTTCCAAGGCACCACAATGCGTACCGGCCCACCATTTTGCGCCAGCAGGGTCTGGCCGTAGGCGCCCAGGCAGAGCAGTGTCAGGTCGTGGCTCGCCTCATCAAGGCGCAGACCCTCGCGAAAAGGCCATTCGAGCACATCGGACCGCAGCCCAGGCATCTGCTTAGGATCGGCCAGGCTGGAGAAGGAGACATATTTGGCAGAGCCCAAGGGCTCCACTCTGCGCATCAGGGCCGAGAGCGAGTAGCCTATCCAGGGAATCACCATCGACCAGCCCTCCACGCACCGCAGCCGATAGACCCGCTCTTCCAGCGGCGCCATCCGTAACAGGTCTTCCAGGCCCAGGGTCTGCGGCTTGGCCACAAGGCCATCCACGACGAGCGTCCAGGGGTCCATGCGCAGTCGCGATGGCGCGAACTTAGCCGGGTCAGACTTCTGAGTACCGAACTCGTAGAAGTTGTTGTAGGTCGTTGCATCCTCAAGCCGGGTCTGCTTCTCAACATTCGGCCAGCGACCGGGCCTGGCAGAAAGCGGCTTTGGCGGTGTAAGGGGCTTAGCCGATGCGTAGGCCCTGCCACCCCCCCCAAGGCCCGTAATCCCCGTCAGGCCAGTAAGCCCTGCGATGCCCAGGCGGCCGGCAAAGGCACGGCGAGAGGCCCAAAGGGCTTGGGGGGTTATCTCGCCCACCAGGGGGAGGCCCAAGAGCCGACGCCGATCGAACCTGTCTGTCATCGAGGGGCTCTGGTTTTCGTGGGCGCGAGGCCTAGCCTAGGACGCATATAAACCTAGAGCTGGCCGTAGGAGTGCAGGCCGGAGAGGAACATGTTCACCCCCAGGAATGCAAAACCGGTGATCAGCAGACCAATCAGCGACCAGTAGGCGGCAAAATGGCCGCGAAGACCCTTGACCATGCGCAGGTGCAGCCAGGCGGCATAGTTAAGCCAGACAATTAGGGCCCAGGTTTCCTTGGGGTCCCACTGCCAGTAGGTGCCCCAGGCCTCTGCCGCCCAGAGGGCGCCAAGAATGGTAGCCACGGTAAAGAAGGCAAAGCCAATGGCAATGGCCCGATACATGACGTCATCAAGCACCTCTAGGCTTGGCAGTACCTCGGCGATCCGACGTCGCATGGCAATGATGCCGCCCACAAAGACCGCAGAAATGCCAAAGTAGAAGGCCCAGTAGTCAGGCAGCCCCGAGCGACGAAAGACCAGTGGCTCGGCACAGAGCAAGACCCCCAGAATAAACAAAGGCGCCAGAGACCAGATCGACTGCGCATCGGCCTTCACCTTAATAAGGTAGGCAAAGCCCACCATGGCTGCAATGGAGAAAGTGCCATAGCCAATGAAATTGGCAGGCACATGGATCTTCATCCACCAGGACTGCAAGGCTGGCACCAGCGGCTGGATTTCGTGGGCAGACCGGGTGGCCGAATACCAAAGCAGAAACCCCACCGCTGCAACAATGATGATCGAGACAAAGCCGCCCAGGGTACGGGTCTGGTAGCGCCGCTCGTAGAAAAGGTAAAAAAGTGCGGTAACCAGGGTGAATAGAATGAAGACCTCGTAGAGGTTGCTCACTGGAATGTAGCCGATGTCCGGGGAGATCAGGTATGACTCGTACCAGCGCACCAGCAGGCCCGTGAGCCCCATGACCGAGGCCGACCAGGTAAGCACGCTGCCCATCCACAGGGCCGTTGCCCCCCGCGCAAAAAGCCCTACCCAGTAGGCTGCGCTGGCAATCGCAAAGAAGGCGCACATCCATAAGATCGCCGACTGCGAGGACAGGAAATACTTTAAGAGAAAGGCCTCCTCGGCCCGGGCAAGGCTACCCTGGTAGGCCGAGATACCAAGCAGCGCAAGCGCCGCCACCCCAATCAGGTAGACCCGCAAGGCTGGCCAGAGCCAGCCCAGAAAGACGATGCTCGGTACGCAGCACCAGAGAATGGTGAGTTCATAGACATCCA
The DNA here is from genome assembly GCA_016868305.1 of Betaproteobacteria bacterium. Classification (GTDB taxonomy): domain Bacteria; phylum Pseudomonadota; class Gammaproteobacteria; order Burkholderiales; family Burkholderiaceae_A; genus Hahnella. The sequence continues at coordinate 56,370 of VGHK01000002.1, forward strand.
TAAACGCGGAGAACCGGGCTGTTGCGTAACCGGCACCCAGGGCAAGCAAAACCGCAAAGGCCAGATCAACCCAGGAAAGCCTGCCCGCCCCAACGGCATACGACCGTGAATGCGCCAGGTTCTCTGAAATCGTGGTGGTATTCATTTTCCTCTCCTGCGCATCGGGCTCTCAAAAAACTGCCACTGGTCTTATCGGCCTGCCGCGATTTTCAGGTCTTCAAACTCACGGTCAAAATCCAGCGACGGCCGCGGGGTGGAAGCCGAGACCCGCACCGCCCGAGGACTGCCTTGGTCGTCATGGCTGATCCAGACCCAGACCCGTCTTTCCGGAATATAGAGCATCGCAAATATCCCGAGCACCAGCAAGAGACACCCCAGATAGACAGTGGTCTTACCTGGCGAACGGGTTACCTGAAATACCGATGCCTGAATATGCTTATAGTCATTAAGCGACACAAAAATGGGCGCGTCGTACACAAGGCTGTCGCTAAAGGCATTCAGGGCGCGTTGAGTAAATTCGAGGTTCTCATCAGTGCGCTCTAGGCGCGGAAGGCGGTCTGCCTGACGGGCCAGCTGCCAGGCCTCCCAGAAGGCCCCCGTGAGCAGCCGAACGATCACATCGGCGGCCTTGTCCCGTTCTGCAAGGGGTACCGTCTGCTCAAGTATGTCGGCCAGGTTCTGAAGGCCGCCTTCGGCAATCGCATCGAGCGCCTTCTGGGCGCTCTGGGCAAGCGCAGGCACCATGGCAGCAGGGGCCGAAGCCCGGGCAAAGGCCTCGGCTGCCTGGGCCCGCAGCTCAGGCTGGGCAAGCGCCGCCCGTATACGGAGAAACTCCTCTATGCCGTCGTTCTGATCTGCGGGAATACGCAGATAGCGAAATGACTCGTCTGGAGAAGATCGCACGCCGGACAGGTAGACCCGAGCACCTTCGAGTTCCACTGGCAGCATGTAGTTGTGGAACTCCTTGGCCTGGCCTGCGGCATCGCGAATCTTGTAGTTAAAGCTTGGCCCGACGTTTTGCAGCTGCTTTTCTTTGACAGTATTGGCAGCCGGCGAGACTACCGATGCCACATGCCGCTGAAACCCCTCAGTGGCATCAGCGCCCTCTCCGAGGCTTTCTACATTAATGGGCTTGAACCCAGAGACCTCCAGGGTGATCGTCTGCTCACCGCTTCGAAGCGGTATCGACTGGCCCACGGCAAGGTCGAGCGGAAGTACTTTTGTGAGAGGCCCCTGGAAGGGATGGGCCGACAGGTGCAGCTTGGAGCCGCCGTCGTCAAAACTCGACTGGTAGATGGCGATGCCACGATGGATCAGCGGCTTGTTCACCTCGATTGTCTCTTCCCGCACCTGACCGGTGCCCTTATCGGTAAGCACCACATCGCTTGCAAAAAGCCTTGGCATGCCTGTGTTGTAGTACTCCACGCGAAAGGCCTTAAGGGCCAGCTCAAAGGGCAGGTCTAGAAGAAAAGAACCATCGGGGTGACTCAGAACCGCAATGTCTGCGGAGAGACCTTCGGGCACTAAGAGATTGGCCCGATAACTCGGCGTGGCCTGGGGGAGTCTGGCGGTTTCGGGCACCAAGTCGGACTCGTCCAGCGAGGTCAGTTGTACTGGCGTCTTCTCCCACCACCAGGCTGAGGCCCGCATCGGCAGCTCACTATCGATGAGCCCGCCAAGCGATATCACCACAATCGAAAGGTGGGCTGCGATATACCCAAGACGATTGGTGCTTCCTTTTTTTGCCACCAGCGCCGGCCGGTCTGGCTCTGCGGGTGGCACCTTTACCGAAAAACCTTTGTCCCGTAATGCTGAAGCAACCTGTTCGAGCCTTGCCTGCGCCTCCGCAGGAGAAGACACCGCAAACTCTGCCCTGTGTCGAAATGCCTGATAGGCCTGCTCCCGCACTGCCATACGCCAGGACCGGGCATCGCGCAGCATCTTGGGCGTATTGCGAATCAGACACAGGCTGGTGGAGACTAGCATCAGGGCCATAAAGGCCATGAACCAGCCCGCGTTGTAGACCCGAAAGATGTCGAAAGCAGAGAATGCCTCTGCCCAGAAGGCACCAAACTGATTGACGTAGTTAATCGGCGGTGCGTTCTGGGGAACGATGGTGCCGATGGCGCTGGCGATACACAGAACCGAGAGCGCAGAGATGGCAAACCGCATCGAGCTCATGAGCTCCACCACCTCTTTGACCCATCCGGCTCCCTGACGAAGCTCAATACCCGTGGTGCGAATGTCTGCCGCGCGGCCTCCCGTGGAGGCAACCAGGTCTTCCTCCAAGAAGTCGGAGGGTTTTACAGGGGACTGGCCTGGGGTCAGCCCAACGGACATTTACCGCAGCCCGGCCACGTACTGAGACACCGCCCGGATATCCCCATCAGACATGCCTGCGGCAATGGCCATCATCTGGCCACTGTTGGCCCGTTCCTGGGAACGGAAGGCCGTGAGAGTTGCTGCCGTGTAGTCGGCGTGCTGGCCGGACAGACGGGGATACTGGGCTGGAATTCCAGCGCCATTGGGGCTGTGGCAGCCTACACAGGCAGGAACCCCTTTGGCGGGAATCCCTGCCCGATAGATCTGCTGGCCACGCCCCACCAGAGACTTGTCAGAGGGCAGGGCAGGGTCAATACGCTGTGACGCGTAGAAGGCGGCGATATTGCGAATATCCTGGTCGGAGAGCATGGTGGCAAAACCCGCCATAACGGCATTGGCCCGCTCAGCCTGCGTGGCCCCGGGCTTGACCTTAAAGTTATGCAACTGCTTACTCAGATAGTCGGCATGCTGGCCCGCCAAAATAGGATTAGCCGAAATAGCACTATTACCGTCTGCGGCATGGCAGGCCGCGCAGACCTGGCCTGCCAGAGCCTGGCCTTTGGCGATATCAGCCTTGGTAATCGGCTTGGCAGGGTCTGCCGCGCTGGCAGCGCCAAGCCCCAGAACAGTCAGCCCCAGGGCAAGGAAAAAAGCGGATGCTGCGGACCGGGCCGATTCGACCAGACGCATCACAACCGTTAAATGTGTGTCAGACTTTCTATTCATAGATTCTCCGTAAGGCCCTGGACATGCGGCGCACAGTTTGTTTCCCGCCGATATTGAACATTTGGCCATAGTTTAGTGCAAACCCGCAGCCTTCTTGCCCATTGTCCAGTCCCCTACCTGACAAAACCCCTACAAGGCTCGTTGCCAAGGTCGCTGCCCAGGTCTCTTTCTTGCAAAGCGCGGCAAAGGTCGCCCAACTGCCCCGGCCCAATGTGCCGGAAATCGCGATTGCCGGCCGGTCTAATGCCGGAAAGTCCACGGCCCTGAATGTCATCTGCGAACGCCGACGCATGGCCTTTGCCAGCAAAACCCCGGGGCGTACCCGGCTGATCAACCTGTTTAGCCTCAACTGGCAGAACCGAGAGCTCGGCAGGCTTGTCGACCTTCCCGGCTACGGCTATGCGGCGGTCGATGCAGGCACCCTGCGTGCCTGGCAGCACGAACTCAGTCGCTACCTCGCGGCTCGACAGAACCTGTCGGGGCTCATTCTGGTGACTGACATTCGGCATGCCTTAGGTCCGCTTGATCGGCAGATGCTGGCCTGGTTTGGCCAACGCCAGAGGCCGGTGCATCTGCTCCTGACCAAAGCAGACAAGCTCAACCGGGCAGACCAACAGCGGGCGCTGGCCAAGGCTGAAGCTGCCATGGCGGCCGCCGCCCCCGGCTGGGGGCAGCCGGTGACGGTCTCGCTTTTCTCGGGCTTAAAGAGAATGGGGCGGGACGAGATTCTTGACCGCATCAGCCTCTGGCTTGGCCTAGAGGCATCGGACCCCGAAGAAGAACAAAAAAAAGCCGGCAGCAACGCTGCCGGCGATAATGCCTTTGTGAAGGCGCCCGCTCAGGGAGGAGAAGCGGGGGACATGACGCCTGTTGTCTAGGACAGAACATCACAACTCGAATGTTACAGCGTTTTCAAAAAAAAGCATCTTTTTTTCATAATTTTTTCTAGTGCATCCCCGCGTCAGACCATCCCAGACCATCCCAGACCAATGGCCGTAAAAACCCAAAAAAATAATAATGCGCCCCAATCACACTTTCACCAGAGCCTAGGGAGACACGCATGAACCTCGCCGCATTTCCAGCACTCCGTTTGCGCCGCAATCGCAGAGACGACTGGTCCCGCCGACTTGTAAGAGAGTATTCACTATCCACCAATGACCTCATTTACCCGGTTTTTGTTCTAGACGGAAATCAGCTTCGACAGTCCGTGTCGAGCATGCCAGGGGTAGAACGACTCAGCCTCGACCTTCTTCTCAAACAGGTCGAAACGCTCGTGGCCGCGGGCATTCCCGCGCTCGCCCTGTTTCCGGTGATCGATGCGGCACGCAAAGACCCCCAGGGGTCGGAGGCTTTCAATCCCGAGGGGCTGGTGCCCCGTGTGGTTCAGGCGCTCAAAAAGGAATTTCCGCAGATTGGGGTGATGACCGATGTGGCCCTGGATCCCTACACCAGCCATGGCCAAGATGGCCTGCTGGACGACCAGGGCCGGATTCTCAATGACCCCACCACCGAGGTGCTGGTCCGACAGGCGGTTATGCAGGCGCAGGCCGGGGTGGATATCGTGGCCCCTTCTGACATGATGGACGGCCGCATCGGGGCCATTCGCCGGGCCTTAGAAGACAAAGGCTGTATTCACACGCGGATCATGGCCTACGCGGCCAAGTACGCCTCGCATTTTTATGGGCCCTTTCGGGATGCCGTCGGCTCAGCCGCCAACCTTGGTAAGGCCGACAAAAAGACCTACCAGATGGACCCGGGCAATGGCCAGGAGGCATTGCAAGAGGTGGGCCTTGACATCGCAGAGGGCGCAGACATGGTCATGGTCAAGCCCGGAATGCCCTACCTGGACATTGTCTGGCGGGTACGCGAGGCATTCGGCATGCCCACCTTTGCCTATCAGGTCAGTGGGGAGTACGCCATGATCAAGGCTGCGGCTGCCAACGGCTGGCTCAATGAGCGCGCCTGCGTGCTCGAGGCCATGCTCGGGTTTAAACGGGCTGGTGCGGCAGGCGTTCTTACCTACTTTGCGCCCCAGGTCGCTGCCTGGCTTGCGGAGGAATAGGCCATGGCTGTTCGTCTGCCCCTTCCCCAGCGCGAGGCGCTTGCTGCCGTACCCGGTGTCAGTCTATCGGTAGCCGAAGCAGGTATCCGTAAGGCAAACCGCAAAGACCTGTTGCTGGTATCACTCGTCCCCAATACGGTGGTTGCCGGTGTGTTTACCCAGAATGCCTTCTGCGCTGCGCCGGTGCAGGTCTGTCGACGCAACCTAACCCCAGATGCGGCGATTCGCGCCTGGCTGGTCAACACCGGCTGCGCCAACGCGGGAACGGGCAGTCTTGGGATGGAGAACGCCCTGCGCAGCTGCCAGGCTGTAGCAGGCCTTATGCAGCTGCAGCCCGAGCAGGTGCTGCCCTTTTCCACGGGAGTGATACTTGAGCACCTTCCAATCGACCGGATCGAACAGGGGCTCACCCGGCTGCGCTCTGCCGATTGGTTGGACGCGGCCGAGGCCATCATGACCACCGACACCCAGCCCAAGGCCTATTCCCGAACCATTACTATCGGCGACCGGCCCGTGGTGATCACGGGCATCTCAAAAGGGGCCGGCATGATTAGGCCGAATATGGCCACCATGCTGGGCTTTCTGGCGACCGATGCCGGGCTTGCCTGGCAAGACCTGAAAGATCTTCTCACCAGCGCAGCAGACCAGTCATTTAATGCCATCACCATCGATGGCGACACATCCACCAACGATGCCCTGGTTGCGGCGGCCACAGGCGCCTCCGGGCTGCGGCTCTCGCCCGATCATCCCCAATGGCAGAGCTTTGCTTCAGCCTTTGTCGGTCTGTGCCAAGACCTCGCCCATGCCATCGTGCGCGACGGCGAAGGGGCAACCAAGTTCATCACAATTTGCGTCACCGAGGCAAAGAGCAGCTTTGAGGCGCGCCAGGTGGCCTACGCCATCGCCCATTCGCCGCTGGTGAAGACCGCCTTTTTTGCCAGCGACCCCAACCTCGGACGGATTCTGGCTGCCATTGGGTACAGCGGTCTGGCAGGACTTGATGTCGACAAGATTGCCGTGCAGCTCAACGACATCCTGGTCGCCGAACACGGCGGCCGCGCGCAGAGCTATACCGAGGCGGCGGGGCAGACGGTGATGCAGTCCGATGAGGTGACCATCTCGGTTGCGCTTCGCCGCGGAATGGCCTCGACTACGGTCTGGACCTGCGACCTCTCTCACGACTATGTCTCTATTAATGCCGACTATCGATCCTAGCCCCATGACTGCCCCCTCGCCCACGCCGACACCCGGTTCACCCCTCGAAGACCTTGTGCGCAAGCTCAATGCCCTGCTACCCGACCCGCCTGCACCGGTGAACTTTGCGCGCGATACCGCCTTCCGGTGGGTGCGTCGTAACACGCTGCTCGGTGAGGTGTCGTTTCTCAAACCCGTTCCGCTGTTTGCCAAGATCAGGCTCGCCGACCTTCTGCATGTCGGCAGCCAGGTCGCCCAGGTTGCCCAGAATACCCGCCGCTTTGTCGAAGGCCTTCCTGCCAATAACGTGTTGCTTACCGGCGCCCGTGGCACAGGCAAGTCTTCGCTGGTACGGGCCTGTCTGACCGAGTTTGCCGACAAAGGACTTCGACTCATCGAGGTCGACAAAGATGACCTGATCGACATGCCACGCATTGCAGAACTCGTAGAGGCCCAGCCGCAGCGGTTCATCGTGTTCTGTGACGACCTCTCTTTTGCGTCTGGCGAAGGCGGCTATAAGGCGCTCAAGACGGTGCTTGACGGTGGCCTTGCAGCCCAGGCTTCCAACCTGTTGGTCTATGCCACCTCGAACCGGCGCCACCTGATGCCTGAGTCGATGCAGGAGAACCTGGGCACAGCCTATGACGCGCAAGGGGAAATTCATCCCGCAGAGGCGGTAGAGGAAAAGATCTCGCTTTCAGAGCGCTTCGGACTCTGGGTGTCTTTTCACAGCTTTAACCAGAACGACTATCTGGATATTGTCGATCACTGGCTCTGTGCGTATGGCCTAGAGGCCGGGCAGCGCGAGGCAGCCAAGCGCCCGGCCCTGCAGTGGGCGCTGTCCCGCGGGTCGCGATCCGGCCGCGTTGCCCTGGCCTTTGCCAAAGACTGGGTGGCCGGGCAGCAGCCCGGCTAGCAGCCAGGTCATGGCCTCGCCCAGTCTGGTACAGGTTGCGGTAGGCATGATTCACCGCCCCAAAGACGGGGCAGTGCTTCTGGCCTCACGTCCCCCAGGCAAGGTCTATGCAGGATGGTGGGAATTCTCTGGCGGAAAGCTTGAACCCCAAGAAACCATAGGGGAGGCACTGCGCCGCGAACTACAGGAGGAGCTCGGCATAAGGGTGCAAGAGGCAAGCCCCGCATGGGAGACCGAGCATCGCTACGACCATGCCCATGTGCGTCTGCACTTTTGGTGGGTTAGGCATTGGCTGGGAGTGCCTGCGCCGCAAGAGGGGCAGCAGCTCTGCTGGGTCAGGCCCTCAGGGCCATTTCCTTACCCGCTGCTACCTGCCACCATTCCTGCTTTGGCGCAGCTGGCCCTTAGAAATCACACAAGGCCAGTTCAAACGGCAACGGGCCTTCTACCGCCTTGAGGTGCAACTGGGCATCGAGGCTTCGGAACCGCACCGCCACAACATACTTGTTGGCACTCACCTCACAGACATACTCGGGGGATGCAGGAAGGGACACGCGAATCAGTCGCGCAAGGCGCCCCTCGGGGTTGAGCTCAAAGGCGCCATTAATGGCCTCGTAATGCTGCGGCTCCGCTCCCTCGCGCAGAAGCTTCAGGCAGAGATCGGTAGCAGACATTAAGGGCCCCAAGCTGGCAATCCAGCCCACAAGCGCCTCATAGCGCACGGCAGCAGGCCGGTGAAGCCAGACAAAATAAGACGGTAGGTCAAAAGGACAGCTGCCGGCCGGGATACCCACGCGACCTTTTAGGCTCTGCAGGAAATCGAACTCAGGGATATGCGGGCCAAGCCGAACAGGCACATCGGCCAGTGCGGAATGGGCCGCTGCGGCCTCATCAAGAATGGCATTTAAACGCTCTACAGAAACCCCTGGCTGACCCATAAACCGGGCCAGCTGCGCCCGCTGACGATCGAGTTCCTGCAGCAGTTCGTTCTTAATATCACCGCGACTGGAGAGCAGTTCATAGAGCTCAAAGAGCGCATGCAGACACGCCTCGTGGGCAAACTGATCGGTCTGCGCAGCAAAGTATTTAATTCGGCGCGCCATGCACTCCACCCGCAACAAAATACGTACGCGTTCGTTGCAGGGAAACTCAAACACCCGCAGCCCAGACGGCGTATCGAGACACCCCAATGGGGACTCGGCAACAACCGAGGCTACAGGGGCATGGGATGCAGGCGGGTCAGTCATTCTGCAATTATGTCTGATAAGTGCGGACAGCCTGGGCAGATGCCCTACACAATCGGGCATGAAGCATGCCTACCGATGCCCGCAGCCGCTCGGGGTTCCCGGTATTGCGGATGGCATAGTCTGCGACCGCAAGCCGTTGCTGTCGTGTTGCCTGACGCGCCAAAATGGCAGCAAGGGTGTCTGAGGACATGGGACTGCGGCGCATCACCCGCTGCCACTGCTCGGACTCCGGCAGGTCGATCACCAGCAGGCGCCATGCCCAGGCCGGCCAGGCTGCGCGGTCTTCGCCCTGACGCTCAATCCACAAAGGAACCATATACACGCTGTAGGGGCCCTCTGCCGCTGCCAGTCGCGTCAGCGCAAGTGCTGCCACCAGGGGATGGACAATCGCTTCAAGCCGCTGCCGCGCCGAGGGATCCTGAAACACATGGTCTCGCATCGCCGCACGATCGAGCCCTGTTTCCGGGCTCACGAAGGTCGGCCCAAAGGCATCGACCAATGCCGGAACTGCCTTGCCACCGGGGCCAGTGAGCGCGTGGACTAGGGCATCGGCATCAAGAACGAAGATCCCCTTTTCGGTAAAGGCCTGAGCCGCAGTGGACTTGCCCGCCCCCATGCCGCCGGTCAAAACCAGAACAGGCGGTGAGACGCCGGGCAGGGATTGATCAGCCGATAAACCCAAAATCAGTCCAGGGCAGCAAGGCCAGGCCGGCGAAGGCCAAGGCGGGGCCGAAGGGTAAGGCAGTTGCAAGCTGCCAGCCGTGCCGGAACATTCCCCAGACCACATAGGGCAGCATGGCAAGGCAGGCCAATACCAGCACCAACGGCAGGCTCGAAAACCCAAGCCAGACGCCTAAGCCGGCTATCAGGGCAAAGTCGCCACGGCCCATGGGTACTGCCATCTGCCCTTCGATAGCCGCCCTTTTTCGATGTCGCCGTCTGCCCAGCAGCGTGAGCAGCCATGGCAGGCCATAGCCTATAAGACCTCCGAGCAGGGCCTCCCCAAAAGAAACCGACAGCCCAAGCAAGGCGGCAATGAGGCCCAGGCCAATTATCAGCCAGGTAATCCGGTCGGGCAGGAGCTGGCAGCGCAGGTCGATCATAGCCGCCAGGGTAAGGGCACCGGTAAGCCCGCCCAGGGCGAAGGCCACGGCCAGAGACGGCCAGTCTCCCTGGAGCACCGAAAGCAGTAATACCTCGGTACTCGCCAGCAAGAAGGCAACAATGCGCCATACAGAAGGGGCAGATAGGGCAAGGTCGGCCTGCTCACCAGAGAGCCAGTGCGCAAGCTCAGACCGAGACCAGAGCCGCAGCAGGGTGAAGCTGAGCCAGGCAGTCACCGCGGCCAGAAGCACCGAGACAGAGGGGTCAAGAGTGACTTCTGTCGGCGGCACTAGTCGGGCTCCGGCCTTACGGGTGGGCTCCCCCCCTCAGTTGCTGTCGGACCACCCGAGGGCCGAAAGACCTTCACCCGCCGGACCATCCTTCCCTGTAGCTGCACAATTTCCAGAGGCACGTCGGCGATCTTCAGGCTGACGTTCGCCTCGGGAATATCCTGCAGAGCCTCGAGCACCAGGCCATTGACGGTTTTGGGGCCCTCCACCGGAAGAGTAAGACCCAGGCTGCGGTTGAGCTCCCGAACGCTGGTCATGCCATCAACCGTCACCGTGCCATCCGGCCCCCAGCGAGCCTCTCTGCGCACATGCGGCGCCTGGGTAGAAAACTCACCCACGAGCTCCTCAATAATGTCTTGCAGGGTCACGAGGCCCTGCACCTCACCATATTCATCCACCACCACGGCAAGATGCTGTCGGTTCTCCTGAAAGAACTGCATCTGGGAAAACAGCTGCGAGCCCGAGGGCACAAAATAGGCAGGCTGTAAGGCCTCCTTTAGCAGCGTCTTGGAAAACGACTCGCGAGACACTAAGGCCAGGGCCTTACGCACATGCAGAATCCCTTCAATCTGGTTTAAATCACCCCGATAGACAGGCAGCTTGTTATGAAAGCAGGTGGAGATCTGCTCAATGAGGCTTGCCTCATCGTCTTCAATGTTTAAGGCCTCCATGCGATTCCTAGGCACCATGACATCGTCTACCTGAAGGTCTTCAAGGTCGAACAGGTTTAAGAGAATCTTGCGGTGCTGGCTGGGAATGAAGCCTGAAGACTCCAGAACAGCCGACCGCAGCTCGTCGGTAGTAAGGCCTGTAGCACCGGGGTCAGCCGAACGAAACCGAAAGATCCTCAGCAGAAACGACACCAGCCCATTGATTACCGCCACCAGGGGCCTGGCTAGCAAGACAACCGGCTTTAGCCCATAGCTCGCGCCCATGGCGACCGGCTCGGGCCTATTGGCACCGATCACCTTGGGAATGATCTCGGCAAAGATAATCAAGAGCGCCGCCGCAGACGCCGTGGCAATGGCCAGAACCTGGTCATTGTTTCCAAAGGCACGGATGGCAAAGGCCGTAATCAGGGCGGTGAGCGCCGCATTCACTAGGTTGTTTCCAAGAAGAATGGTCGCAAGCAGCTGGTTGGTCTGACCCAAAAGGGAAATCACCTGCCGCGCCCCGCGACGCCCCTTTTCGGCCAGGTGGCGCATGCGGTAGCGGTTGACTGCCATAAGGCTGGTCTCGGACATGGAAAAAAACGCCGACGCCAGCAGCAGGGCTAACAGGGCCAGTGCCTGCGCCCACAAGGGAAGGTCGCTCAAAGATTCCTAGAAATTAAAATGACGACCTTCTTAGTGTATCGATTCATGGGCGGTCTGAACAGCCAGAGCCAGAGGGGGTTCCGCCTCGAAACTCGACTTTTTTTGCTCTTGCCAAAGAGGAAGAAGTTTCCTTTAGGAATCGATACTTTTCGCCTTCGTAACTCCATCTTTGCTGCTTTTTTGGAATTGGAAGGGGACTATTATGGGATTTCTAAGGTATTTGGGTTAGGCAAAACGAAAAAATTAAGGCCTTAATTTTTTTAACCCAACCCAGGATACTTGAATCGCCGACATAACCCAGTTTTTTAACAGCGAGAGAGAGGGAGCGGCTTGCTGGTCGGGGTGAGAGGATTCGAACCTCCGACTCCTGCGTCCCGAACGCAGTACTCTACCAGGCTGAGCTACACCCCGACGAGGCGCGAGAAAGCGCCCGAAGCGTTAGATTGTATACGGGTTCTTGGGCCTGCCGAGCCCCTCACGCCCTCTTAAACCGTCTAGGCCTCGCGCTCCAGCACGAAATCCAAGAGGCCCAACAAGGCAGACTTATAGGCCGAGTCAGCCACCATGGCCAGAGCGGCGCGCCCAAGCGCACATTCCTGCATGGCCGCCTGCCGGGTGTAGGCAAGCGCCGGCGAACCCTTTACCAAAGAGACAATCTGGTCTAAGGAGGCCGCATCGGGCGCAGCGATGGCCGAGCGCACCATGGCCTGCTCGGCCGGGCTGCCCTCACGCAGAAGGTAGATGAGCGGCAGGGTGGGCTTACCTTCGCGCAGATCATCACCCAGCCGCTTACCCAAAAGGTCTTCGGACCCGGAATAGTCCAGGGCATCGTCGGTAAGCTGAAAGGCGGTGCCAAGGTGTCGGCCATAGGCCGAAAATGCCTCGGCCAAGGCTGCTGGGCCCTGCTGGGCAACCACCGGCAGGCAGGCAGCGGCCTCAAAGAGCTTAGCCGTTTTATACCGGATCACCTGCAGATACCGCTGCTCATCAACATTGGGGTCTTGGCAGTTCATGAGCTGCAATACCTCACCCTCGGCAATGACATTGGTGGCCTCGGCCAGGACCGCCATAACTGGCATGGCGCCGATCTCCACCATCATCTGAAACGCCCGGGAGTACAAAAAATCGCCCACCAAGACACTGGCGGCATTGCCAAAAATGGCGTTGGCGGTCTCACGCGCCCGGCGCATGCCCGAGTCGTCGACCACGTCGTCATGCAGCAAGGTGGCCGTATGAATAAACTCGACAATCGACGCGAGCTGGGCAAACACGGCAGGCGACGCAGGCGACGCGCCGCTACACTGGGTTTTTTCAGCCAAGAAGTGGGCGTTTACTGCTTTTGCACACAAGAGCAGTAAAGCGGGCCGCATGCGCTTTCCGCCGCCCTGAATAATGTACTGGGCAACCTGCTCCACCAGAACCACCTCGCTGGAGAGCCGGTTTTGAATCACGGTATCCACCGACCGCATCTCCTGGTCAATTAAGGCCAACGCGTCGAGATAGGCGTTGGGCTTGGCAGGCTGAGGGGCGCTCTGGGGTTCCACGCCAGTGATTATGCCCGAGGCGGCTAGCGCAGCCGAAGCCTTTGTTGAATTCACCATTTGGCTAAGGCATAATCGAGGGCTTCGATTTTTGCAGTCAATTTTCCAAAGAGAAACAACTATGTACGCTGTCATCAAAACAGGCGGTAAGCAGTACCGCGTTGGTCTGGGCCAAAAGCTGCGCGTAGAAACTCTGCCGCTCGAGGTGGGCAGCGAATGCGTGTTATCAGAGGTTTTGGCCTTAGGCGAAGGCGAACAACTCTCGGTAGGCACCCCCACCGTTGCAGGAGCCAGCGTCAAGACCCGGGTGGTTTCCCACGGGCGTGGCGACAAAGTGCGTATTTTTAAGCACCGTCGCCGTAAGCACTATGCCAAGACCCAAGGCCACCGCCAAAACTACACCGAGTTGTCGGTCGAGGCCATGGTCCGGCCCGATGGATCGGTTGTCAGCGCGTAGAAGTTATCTTTAGGTTATCTAGTACGCTCTCAGCGTCCCAGCAAAAGACCCCAGCAGATTCGATAGTCGTTATTCTTCTTAAACAGGTTTGACATGGCACAGAAAAAAGGCGGCGGCTCTACGCGTAACGGTCGTGACTCAGAGGCCAAACGGCTCGGTGTTAAGCGTTTTGGTGGCGAGTCCATTTCTGCAGGAAGCATTCTGGTACGCCAGCGTGGTACGCGGTTTCATGCCGGCGAGAATGTCGGCATGGGCAAAGACCACACCCTGTTTGCCCTGGTCAATGGCAAGGTGCAGTTCTCGGTACATGGCCCACTGCAAAAGTCGGTTGTAAGCGTGGTGGCCGCCTAGTAACTCTCTGCATAGGGCCAAGGCTCGCGGACAGGGGCCGCTGCAATAGGCATAGCCACATTGGCATAACCGGAAAGAGCCCCGCCATGCGGGGTTTTTTTATATCTCATGAAATTCATAGACGAGGCCATTATTGAGGTCCATGCCGGCAAGGGCGGCAACGGCGTGGCCGCCTTTCGTCGCGAAAAGTTCATCCCCAAGGGCGGCCCAAGCGGCGGAGATGGGGGAAAGGGAGGGTCGATATGGGCAGTGGCCGACCGCAACATCAATACCCTTATCGACTACCGCTATGCGCGCATTCATCGGGCCCGTAATGGCGAACAGGGCCAGGGCTCCGACAAATACGGGGCGGGCGCCGAAGACATAACGCTGCGCATGCCCGTGGGCACCCTGGTAATTGACGCCGAAACCGAGCAGACAGTCACTGACCTTGCCGAAGACGGGCAGAGGGTGCTGCTTGCCAAAGGCGGCCGGGGGGGCCTTGGCAACCTGCACTTCAAATCAAGCATCAACCGCGCCCCACGGCAGTGCACCCCGGGTGAGCCCGGCGAATCGCGTCGGCTGAAGCTTGAGCTAAAGGTCTTGGCCGATGTCGGCCTTCTGGGCAAGCCCAACGCGGGCAAGTCCACCCTTGTGGCCGCCGCGTCTAACGCCCGGCCCAAGATTGCCGACTATCCATTTACCACGCTCAGCCCGCAGCTCGGCGTGGTGCGTGTGGGAGAGGGCCAGAGCTTTGTCATTGCCGATATTCCCGGGCTTATTGAAGGTGCTGCCGATGGCGCGGGGCTGGGGCACCAGTTTCTACGACACCTGCAGAGAACCCGGCTGCTGCTGCACCTGGTGGACTTCGCCCCCCAGGATGCCGAAGGCCAGACAGAGGCAGCCATCGGAAAAAGGCTGGCGGCAGAGGTCAAGGCCCTTGCCGAGGAGCTCACGCGATACGACGCAGGGCTTGCCGCAAAGCCCCGCTGGCTGATTCTGAACAAGGCAGACATGCTCACCGAAGACCTTCGCGACAGGCGCTGGGCGGCCATGAACAAGACGCTTAAGTGGAAGGGACCGGTGTTCTATACATCGGGGCTCACCCGCGAAGGGCTTGGGCCGCTTATGCAGCAGATACAGCTCTGGCTGGCATCAATCAGTGCTACCGAGGCGGCGGTATTGCCATCGCCGCAGAGTCCTCTGTAGCCTACCGGCCGTACTAGAGCACTTCTGGCAAGCCATGGACTCCGTGCAATGTCGATGATTGCGCGGATCTATGCCTCCCTGATCTTCATGGCTGCCTTAGCGGCTCTGACCTTCAATCCCCTCACCTATCGAGAACGGTCGGTGCGCCAAAGTGCGCTGCAAGAAATTGGCGCCCGTTGTCTTCCCATACTGCCCGGGTTCTTGCTCGTATCGAGCTTTATCAGCCTGGTGATTGTCCAGATCGTGACCGAGACAGCCCTAAGCTATGGGCTATCGCAGTTTGCAGTCGAGGTTCTGGTACGAAGCCTGATCCTCGAGTTAATTCCGCTTTATGTGTCTTTGTTTGTGCTGATCCGAATTGCCCTGCCCATGGCCTATGCCTCGTCTGCCTCAACAGGGGGAGCAGCCCCACTGCAGGCGGCTTTGCCTTTTGTGCAGGAACCTCTTTCACAAGGGTCGCATCATCAGGCAGGACCCCTGCGTATTCCCCTGGACATGGATAGCGAGCAGCTGCTAGGGCGCTTGGTCCCCCATGCGGTCTCGTGTCTGTTTGCCATTGTCTTGCTGACCCTGCTCGCCAGTCTAATTGCACTAACGATTTCGTATCTCACGGTGTTTGGCTTTTCTCCCTGGGGCTTGCCTGAGTTCACCGCATCGATCGGGCGGATTTTCGACCCCGCGCTCGCCATCGTTTTCATGGGCAAGGCGTTTTTCTTCGGCCTCACAATTGTCTTCTTGCCGCTGTCTAGCCCTGTTGCTAGGCAAGACCTGGCACTTTTGTTCGGAATATTGCTGCTCATCGAGGCTGTCTCGCTCGTTGCACTTTATTATTAGTCGATGCAGACACAGCAGCTCCAGAAGCAGGCCCTTGCCCTTATTGTTGCAACGCTCCTGCTCTTTGTTTCGGCAGTGGTCTATGTCTTGTATGCGCGAGGCGCCTTTGAAAAAACCCAGTCGCTTGTTCTGATCAGCGACGACTCCGAGGGCGTGTCTGTGGGCATGGCCCTGACCTTTGCCGGATTTAACCTGGGACGGGTCCAGAAAATTGAGCTCTCTGCCGAAGGCAATGCCCGCATTCTAGTCGGGGTTCCTTTGTCGAATGCCCAATGGCTTCGCACAAGCAGTATCTTTACCCTGGAAAAGAGCCTGGTGGGCGGAGCCCGTTTACGGGCCTTCTCTGGCATTTTAGAAGACCCGCCCTTAGAAGATGGGGCGATTCGAACCGTACTTCGTGGAGACGCCTCTGCCGACGTCCCCCGAATCGCCGGGGCCGCCAGAGCCCTGTTAGAAAATCTTGCGGCTCAGACCGATCGACAGTCTGCGCTTGCAGCCACGCTGCAGAATCTGCAGGCCGCCACCGATCGCCTGGCGGGGCCTTCGGGGGCGCTTGGGTTATTGGCAGGAAATGCCCGCACGCTTGCGCAGGTGAATCGTGCCCTGGAGCAGACCAGTCAGCTCCTGGCCAGCTCTAACCAGCTGATGACCAACGCCAATCAACAGGTGTTTGGTCAGGGACAGACGCTGGCGAAGCCAGCCGATGGCCGGGCACAGGGCACCGTGCAGCAGATAAACCTTGCCCTAGCTGAGGCGCAGAAACTCCTGCAAGAGGCACGAAATAGCCTCAACCAGATGAACCTGGTGTTGGCCGAGGCCCAGGCGGTTGCACAGAACACGAGGCGTGCCACAGAAGACCTCGCACTGCTTCGTCAAGATGTGGAGTCCAACCTAAAAACGGTTGAAGAGATGATGCAGAGCCTTCAGCAACGCTGGCCTTTTTCTCGGGACTCGCAGTTACAACTGCCATGACCCATTGCCTTCGAAAAACCGCACAGCCGTCTCTGGGTAAGGCAGCCTTAGGGGCGCTTTTTGCAATCCCCCTTTTTTTAACGGGCTGCGCGAGCCCCGGCCCACCGACACCCGGTTTTCTTCTGCAAGCCCAGTCATCGCTGTCGCAGGCCACAGAGGCCTACCTCGCCGGAGACAGCCGGCGCGCAGCCATCGAGTTTTCAAGGGCAAAATCCTTGAGCCAACGAACAGGCCAGGCCCGACTCTTGGCCCGAATTGCGCTCACCCAATGCGCGGCCCAGGTGGCCAGCCTTCACTGGGAACCCTGTGATGCATTTAGCCCACTCGCCCAAGATAGCGGCATCGAAGAACAGGCCTATCATCGCTATCTTTTGGGATCTATTGCAGATGCTGACCCCAGGCTTCTCCCAGCGGTGCATCAGCCCGTTGCCCAGGCTTTGCTTGAGAAGCCCGCCGACCCGACAAAAGTCATTACACGAATTAACGCAGTGGAGCAGCCTCTGTCTCGCCTCATCGCATTCTCGGTGCTTCTGCGATCGGGCTGGCCTATAGAGAGTCTCTGGCCCTCGGCAGTACGAACAGCAGAGGGCCAAGGCTGGAGGCGACCGCTTTTGGCATGGCTCGAGCTAGGAATCGCCAATAGCAAGTCCCAGGGAAATGAGGGCATGGCTCAGCAACTGGCCAGACAGCGAGACCGCATCTTGGATGCGAAGGCGCAAAACTAAACAGAACGGGGTGTACGCCCATGCAAGAACACCATAGACTGGTAGACCCAGGCCGCAGCGAGATACGACATGCCCGTCGCTGGGTAGTCAAGCTCGGCTCGAGCCTGGTGACCAACCAAGGCCGGGGTATCGATCCCGAGGCGGTGGCCCGGTTTGCCGCACAGGTGGCAGGGCTGCGCCGCCAGGGACGCGAGGTCGTCATAGTATCGAGCGGGGCCATTGCCGAGGGCATGAAGCGGCTGGGCTGGAAGGACCGGCCGCATGAGGTTCATAGCCTGCAGGCGGCGGCGGCCGTAGGCCAGATGGGCCTGGCCCAGGCCTACGAGGTGGGCTTTCTGGCCCATGGGCTGAAAACCGCGCAGGTTCTGCTCACCCACGAAGACGTGTCTGACCGACGGCGGTATCTGAATGCCCGGGCCACGCTTAACACCCTGCTGGGCCTGGGCGTAGTGCCTGTGGTCAATGAGAACGATACGGTAGTAACCGACGAGATCAAGTTAGGCGACAACGACACCCTGGCCGCACTGGTAACCAACCTGATCGAGGCGGAGTTGCTGATCATTCTGACCGACCAGCCGGGTCTGTTTAGCGCCGATCCGCGCAGAGACCCGCAGGCGCAGCGCATCGACCGGGCACGGGCCAACGACCCAAGCCTCGCGGCCATGGCAGGCGGGGCCGGAACCCGTATTGGCACAGGAGGAATGGCCACCAAGGTGCGGGCGGCCCAGCGGGCCTCACGCAGCGGAGCCCATACGGTGATCGCCAGTGGCCTGGAAGACGGGGTGCTGGAGAGACTCTGCGCCGAAGAGGCGCTGGGCAGTTTTCTGGTGGCCGATGTGCCCATGCTTGCCGCACGCAAACAATGGATGGCCGACCAGCTACAGCTGCGGGGCGCCCTGCTGCTTGATGCCGGCGCCTCCCGGGTGCTTATTGCGGGCGGAAAGTCATTGCTGCCCATTGGCGTGGTGGGCGTACAGGGGAGCTTCGACCGCGGTGACGTGGTGTCTTGCCTAGACCCTGCAGGCACAGAGATTGCCCGGGGCCTGGTGAACTATGCGGCCCGCGAAACCCGAAAAATCATGGGCCAGCCCTCGGCTCAGATTGAGGAGCTACTGGGCTTTGTCGAAGAACCCGAGCTCATACACCGCGACAACCTGGTGGTGACCTCTTCGGCGGTAAAGACATAACGGGCCAGCTCATCAAGCGCATGCCGATAGACATCGCGCTTGAATTCAATAACTGTCTCTAGTGGCACAAAAAAGTCGTGCCAGCACCAGGCATCGAACTCTGGCTTTTCGGGGCCCGCACGCAGCTGGACATCGGAGTCTTGCCCGAGCATGCGCAACAAGTACCAGATTTGCTTTTGGCCCTTATACAGGCCCCGCCACTCGCGACGCACCCACCGCGAGGGCACATCGTAATGCAGCCAGTCTTGGGTACGGGCAAGGATCTGCACATGCTCTGGCCGCAGACCGGTTTCTTCGTGCAGTTCCCGAAACATGGCCCGCTCCGGGTCTTCACCCCGCTTAATGCCTCCTTGCGGAAACTGCCACGACTGTTCGCGCACGCGCTTACCCCAGAAGACCTGGTTGCGGCCATTCATCAGGATAATGCCTACATTGGGGCGGTAGCCGAACTCATCTAGCATAATTCTTCGATTATACGAACCAGTTCAACCTGTTTTGCGATTAACCCCGCACGACCCTACTTTGGATTTCTATGCGCGCCTCTGCCTTTCATTTTCAGACCCTCAAAGAAGACCCTGCAGACGCCGAAGTTGCCAGCCACAAGCTGATGCTGCGCACCGGCATGATCCGCCGTGTCGGCTCAGGCATCTATTCCTATATGCCCCTCGGTCTGCGGGTAATTCGCAAGGTTGAGGCCATTGTGCGCGAGGAAATGAATGCCGCAGGAGCCATTGAACTCATAATGCCCATAGTGCAGCCTGCTGAGTTGTGGCAGGAAACCGGCCGGTGGGAAAAGATGGGGCCAGAACTACTCAGGGTGAAAGACCGGCATGGGCGCGACTTTGCCTTTCAGCCGACCAGTGAAGAGGTGATCACCGATATCGCCCGGACCGAGCTCAAGAGCTGGAAGCAGCTGCCCAAAAATTTCTATCAGATTCAGACCAAGTTTCGGGACGAGCGCCGCCCCCGGTTTGGGGTAATGCGCGGCCGCGAGTTCGTTATGAAGGATGCCTATTCCTTTGACAAAGATGTGGCTGGTGCCGAGGCGAGCTACGACAAGATGTTTGCCGCCTACTGCAAGATTTTCGACCGCTTAGGGCTGCGCTACCGGGCAGTGGCGGCAGACACCGGCGCCATCGGCGGCTCCCGATCCCACGAGTTTCAGGTGGTTGCCGACACCGGCGAAGACGCCATCGTTTATTGCCCCGAGTCTGACTACGCTGCCAATATCGAACTGGCCGAGGGCCTGCCCCTGCTGGCCGAGCGCGGGCCAGCCTCTGCCCCGATGCAGACCGTTCCTACCCCAGGCAAAAGCACCTGTGCGGAGGTGGCGGCGTTTCTCGGGCTGCCGATTACCCAGACGGTGAAGTCACTTGTGCTGGCTACCGACTCCGTAACACCCCCTGGGAAAGACGCCACACCAGACCCCAGAGCAAAGGGCGATCCGGGCCCTGCAAGCCCTGCAAAGATCTTTCTGCTACTGCTGCGTGGCGACCACGACCTCAATGAGGTGAAGGTCGGAAAGCTTGCCCCCTTTGCCCAAGGGTTTCGGTTCGCCACCGTGGACGAAATCGTTAGGAACTTTGGAACCGAACCCGGATACCTGGGGCCGGTGGGGCTACCGGCCTCGGTAACGATTATTGCCGACCGCACGGTGGCCCTAATGTCAAACTTTGTGGCCGGGGCAAACCGCAAAGACCATCACACCACTGGCCTGCACTGGGGGCGCGACCTGCCTGAGCCCATGATGGTGGCCGATATTCGCAATGTGGTCGAGGGCGATCCCTCGCCCTGTGGTAAGGGGACACTCAAAATCGAGCGGGGTATTGAAGTCGGCCATGTCTTCTACCTGGGCACCAAGTACTCAGAGGCCATGAAGGCCACCACGCTCGATGAAACCGGAAAGCCCCGGGTCATGGAGATGGGCTGCTACGGTATTGGCGTGACCCGTATTGTGGGCGCCGCCATTGAGCAGGACCACGATGAGAAGGGCATCTTCTGGCCCCGGGCCTTAGCGCCCTTTGAAGTGGTCATCTGCCCTGTGGGTGCGAACAAATCCCCCGCGGTCAAGGAGGCAGCAGAGAAGGTCTATGCGGAACTCTCTGCCGCAGGCTACGAGGTGATTCTCGACGACCGCGACGAGCGGCCGGGCGTGATGTTTGCCGACTGGGAGCTCATTGGCGTACCGGTACGGGTCACGATTGGCGAACGGTCGCTCAAAGAAGGTCGGCTCGAACTGCTCAAGCGGGCAGGCATGCAGGCGAGCGACTGCGCAGTTGCAGAGGTGACTACGGCGGTCGGCCGGCTACTAGACTAGTGGGCGTTAGGCTAGGGGCTAATCGAATCGGTTGATACGGGGCTAACGCGCTAGCGGCGAAAGCCGCCCATCATGCCGCTGAGGCCCTTCATACCGGCCATGCCGCCCATGCCACCCATCGCGCGCATGAGCTTGGCCATGCCGCCGGACTGCATCTTTTTCATCATCGTCTGCATCTGCTCAAACTGATTGAGCATGCGATTGAGCTCCTGCACCTGCACCCCGGCGCCTGCGGCAATGCGGCGCTTGCGGCTTGCCTTCAAGAGCTCTGGGTTGCGGCGCTCCTGCGGCGTCATGGCATTAATGAGCCCTTCCATACGACGAATCGACTTGTCTGCCGCCGACATGTCACCGCCCTTGGCAGCCTGCTGAAACTGGGCAGGCAGCTTGTCCATGAGCGAGGACAGCCCGCCCATCGACTTCATCTGACCTATCTGCAGCTTGAAGTCTTCGAGGTCGAACTTGGCCCCCGACTTCAGCTTGGCCGCCATCTTCTCGGCAGACTTCAGGTCGATCGACTTCTGGGCCTGCTCCACCAGCGCAAGCACATCGCCCATGCCCAGAATGCGCTGGGCAAAACGCTCGGCATCAAAGGCCTCTAGCCCATCGATCTTCTCAGAGGTACCCACAAACCGCACGGGCTTTCCCGTAATCGACCGTACCGACAACACAGCACCCCCGCGGGCATCGCCATCGACTTTGGTGAGCACAATGCCGGTAAGCGGAAGGGCCTGGCCGAAGGCCTCGGCCGTACGCACCGCGTCTTGGCCCTGCATGGCATCCACCGTAAAGAGCGTTTCTACGGGCTTGACCGCCGCATGCACCGCCGCGATCTCGGCCATCATCTCTGCGTCAATGGCTAGGCGTCCCGCAGTATCAATGAGCAGTACGTCGTGAAAGTGCCGGCGGGCCCAGTCCACCGCTGCAAGCGCGATGTCCACGGGCTTCTGGTCTGGGGTACTGGTAAAGAAATCAACCCCCGCCTGCGCGCTCACCAGACGCAGCTGCTCGATTGCGGCGGGGCGATAGACGTCGCACGACACGGTGAGCACTTTTTTCTTGTGGCGATCGTGCAGCCACTTGGCCATCTTGCCCACACTGGTGGTCTTGCCCGCCCCTTGCAGACCGGCCATGAGCACAATGGCAGGTGGCTGGCTGGCTAGGTTGAGGCCCGTTGCGGGCGGCGGCTGATCGCTGGCCATGAGCCCGACCAGCTCCTGGTGCACCACCCCTACCAAGGCCTGCCCGGGGGTGAGGCTTCCCACCACCTCCTGGCCCACCGCCTTCTCGCGTACCTGGGCCACAAACTGCTTAACGACCGGCAGCGCCACATCGGCATCAAGCAAGGCCAGCCGAATCTCGCGCAGCATCTCCTGGGTGTTGGACTCGGTAATCCGGGCCTCACCCTTCATGGTCTTGACCACCTTTGAGAGCCGATCGGTAAGTGTCTCTAGCATGGTCGGATTCCTTGGTCAGTTCGGGGGTGTAACAGCGACGCCAGCGATGGCCAAGACAGGCCGGGCAGCATCGGCTGGGATACACTGATTCTATGGAGTCTTCATTGTATGAGTTAACCGCCTGGGCAGCCTTTCTTGGCTATCTGGGCCTGACGGTATCTGGCCTGCGGCGAGATCGACATACGGTGGCCGGACAGGCAGGCAGGCCGCAGGCGTCGACTGGAGCCTCCGGGCCTCTGACAGTGACTCGCCGCACCAACGCCCTGCACATGGCGGGACTCACCCTAGTGCTAACGCTGCATGGCCTTACCCTATTGCCTGCCTGGTTCTCCGAGGCGGGCTTTCGTTTCGGATTTGCCAGTTCTGTGTCATGGACCCTCTGGCTCGCAGTGCTTCTGCTCTGGGTAGAGTCCTTTTTTCAGAGGCTCCCAAGAATTACCACTCTGATCTTTCCGTTAACCGCAGTGGGCTGTCTGCTGCCACTATGGTTCGAGGGCGTGGTGATCATGCAGCAGCCCCCCACGCTCTTCCGAGCCCATATTCTGTTAGCCATGCTGGCCTACAGTGCCTTTGCCGTAGCGGCCGCCCATGCCCTGGTGATGATGTCGCTCGAGACCGCCCTGCATAAAGGGGGCCACGCCAGCCCCTGGTGGGATGACATGCCGGCACTCATTAGCCTTGACCATACCCTGGTGCGCATTACCTGGGCCGGTTTCGTTCTGCTTACCTTCACCCTGCTCTCCGGTGTCTGGGTTAATGTCTGGCTGGAACACCCACCGCTGCGTGTCGACCATAAAACCTTTTTCACACTGGCCACCTGGGTCATGGTGGCCGTTTTCTTTCTCGGAAGGCGATCTCGCGGCTGGCGGGGGCGGGTGGCGGCAAAGTTTGCGCTGGCGGGGTTTGGGCTGCTGCTGCTGGCCTATGTGGGCAGCCGGTTTGTGCTTGAAGTTCTGATCCAACGCTAAGGCGGCCAGAGCCCGCTATCAGCCTATCGCACGCCTTCCATGCTTACCCGAATTCTGATCATCCTCGGGCTTATTGCACTTGCTCTGTGGATTCTGCGCAAGGCTCTCGGACGCCCCGACGCCAAGAAGGCATCCGGCGCATCCGATGCCACACCGGCCGGTGCCGCGAAGAAGAAAAAAGACACCCCAGCCCTCGACCTCATTGCCTGTGGCCACTGCGGGCTGCACCTGCCTCGCACAGAGGCCATCTGGCGGGCAGACCAGCCCTTTTGCTGCGAAGACCATGCGCGAAAGTCAACACCAGATCAGCCCCAATAAGACACACGGGCAGCATGCCTGGCCCAGGGGGTATGCGCCGCATGCCTGAGTCAGCCGCCTGCTTTAGCGACCAGGGATGGCTCTACAGCGGCCCTGATCTGAGCTGCCGTTGGCGCCACAGCCCGCACCATAATGCGCGACCGCAGGGCTGTGGCCCGCAGTTGGTTGTTATTCATGGCATCAGCCTGCCTGCCGGAGACTTCGGCGGCCCCTGGGTGGACACCCTTTTCATGCACGGGCTGACCGCCAATAGTCCCCATGGCCTTTCCGACCTTGCGGGTCTGGAGGTGTCGGCGCATTTTTTTATCAACCGCGAGGGTCTGCTCACCCAGTATGTCTCGATCCACGACCGGGCCTGGCATGCGGGGGTCTCGGTATTTGAAGGGCGCCATAACTGTAATGACTTCTCAATAGGCATTGAGCTGGAGGGCACCGACAGCATCCCCTACACCGCAGCACAGATGCTCACGCTTGGCCGCACCTGCCAGGCGCTCGCCCACGACAGTCCGGGCATAACCGCCGTCACAGGCCACAGCATGATTGCCCCAGACCGAAAGACAGATCCTGGGCCGGCCTTCGACTGGAAAAGCCTTGCCGACCAACTTCGCCTGCACGGCATTTCCTGGAGAATTGTTCCAACGCCGGCGTGATCTTTTTCGATTGGTCTGGCCTAAAGGGGGACACCCTTGGTCGGATTTCGCGAGGAAAAGAAGTTCCTCAGTAGCGAGAAAAATAAAGGGGCTTCGTAGGATTTGATGCCATAGCGCCGGTGTTTATTGGGCTTACCTGGAGAGCATAAGCTGGTGCCTGTCTGCACAGACAGACTGGCCCAAAGTCAGGGTTTATCCAGAGGAATGTTCTTGCCCATCAGCCGCTAGGACTACTACAATTAGTCTGTTAGATAAAAAAAATTACTACCGGTAGTATGTTTCACCCCTTTCCGGCGTCACTGCGCCAGGTGGGCTGAAGGCCGGTTTCTCAGACGTTTTTCAGGAGTTCTCTGGCATGCAGCGGGCTGTCCCTTCCACCGAATTTGGCCAATCCACCCCTCCACTCGCCCAGCCTCTGGCTGAAGACGGAGGCCTGTCTGTGGCCGCAGGCCTCTCGGATATCAAGGTAATCCGCCGCAACGGGGCCGTGGTCTCTTTCGATGCGCCCAAGATTACCGTTGCGCTCACCAAGGCGTTTCTCGCAGTCCAGGGGGGCCAGGGTGCGGCAAGCGCCCGGGTTCGCGAGGTCACCGAGCAGCTCACCCAGCAGGTGACGGCGGCCCTGTTGCGCCGTATGCCCGCCGGCGGCACGGTACACATTGAAGATATTCAAGACCAGGTAGAGCTCGCCCTGATGCGCTCAAGCGAGCACGAGGTGGCCCGTGCCTATGTGCTCTACCGAGAGCGGCGGTCTCAGGAACGCGCGGCCAAGACCCGGGTGCAGGTGGCAGAGCATCAGCTCAGCATGACCGTAGCAGGCCGTACGGTGCCTCTCGATCAGCTCTGGCTCAAGGCAATCATTGCCGATGCCTGCCAAGGGCTTGAAGACCACGCCAGCGTCGAGCAGGTTCTTAACGACACCGTTAAAAACGTCTACGACGGCGTCCCCGTAGAAGAAGTCGAAAAATCCGCCATCCTGGCAGCCCGTGCCCTCATCGAAAAGGACCCCGCCTATGCAAAAGTCAGTGCCCGCCTGTTACTGCACACCGTTCGCAAGGAAGTTCTGGGGGCAGAGGTCTCGCAGGCAGACATGGCGTCGCAGTATGTCGACTACTTTCCTCGGTATATCAAAAAGGGCATTGAGATCGGCCTTTTAAACGAAGAGCTCGGCCGATACGACCTCAAGCGGCTCGCGCAGGCCATCGCCGCGGAACGCGACCTCCAGTTTGACTACCTTGGCCTGCAAACCCTATACGACCGTTATTTCCTCATCGACCGCAACGACACCTTTTCGGGAGAAGGCCGGCGCATAGAACTGCCTCAGGCTTTTTTCATGCGGGTTGCCATGGGCCTTGCCATCCAAGAACTCAACCGCGAAGAGCGGGCAGTCGAGTTCTATCAGCTGCTCTCGAGCTTTGACTTCATGAGCTCTACGCCCACGCTCTTTAACAGCGGCACTACCCATTCGCAGCTCTCCTCGTGCTACCTCACCACGGTCGCCGACGACCTCGATGGCATCTACGAGGCCATCAAAGAAAATGCCCTGTTGGCCAAATACGCGGGCGGCCTGGGTAACGACTGGACCCCAGTGCGCGCCCTGGGCAGTCATATTAAGGGCACCAACGGCAAAAGCCAGGGGGTCGTTCCCTTTCTCAAGGTAGTCAACGATACGGCCGTAGCAGTCAACCAGGGCGGGAAGCGCAAGGGTGCGGTCTGTACCTATCTAGAATCGTGGCACCTCGACGTCGAAGAGTTTCTCGAGCTGCGTAAAAACACTGGCGACGACCGCCGGCGTACACACGACATGAATACCGCCAACTGGATCCCCGACCTCTTTATGAAGCGGGTGATGGAAAACGGCGAGTGGACCCTTTTCTCTCCCTCGGACGTACCCGACCTGCACGATAAAGTCGGTCAGGCCTTTGAGTCAGCCTATACCGCCTACGAAGAAAAGGCCGCGCGAGGAGAGATTCGCCACTTTAAGAAGATCCAGGCGGCATCGCTCTGGCGCAAGATGCTCACCATGCTCTTCGAAACCGGGCACCCGTGGATCACGTTTAAAGACCCCTGCAACATCCGTAGCCCGCAGCAGCACGTCGGGGTGGTGCACAGCTCCAACCTCTGCACCGAGATCACCCTCAACACCAACGACGCCGAGATCGCCGTATGCAACCTCGGGTCGGTAAACCTCGTCCAGCACCTTGCCGCCAGCGCCAATGGTCGGCTCACGCTTGACCATGCCAAGCTCAAAAAGACCATTGCCACGGCCATGCGCATGCTCGATAACGTGATAGACATCAACTATTACGCCGTGGCAAAGGCCCGAAACGCCAACGTGCGGCACCGGCCCGTAGGTCTTGGAATCATGGGTTTTCAAGAGGCGCTGCATGCCATGCGGGTGCCCTATGGCTCGGCCGAGGCGGTCGAGTTTGCTGACAGCTCCATGGAAATGGTCTGTTATGAGGCCTACTGGGCCTCTACAGAGCTTGCCAAAGAACGGGGGGCCTACTCAAGCTTTAAGGGGTCACTCTGGGACCAAGGCATTCTGCCCCTGGACAGCCTCACCCTGCTCGAGAAAGAACGTGGCGGCTATGTTGAGATCGACCGCAAGGCTCGGCTCGACTGGTCAGCATTACGTGCCCGAATCCAGGCCCACGGCATGCGCAATTCCAACTGCGTGGCAATCGCGCCCACCGCCACTATTTCAAATATCGTCGGCATTTCCGCATCAATAGAGCCCACCTACCAAAACCTCTATGTCAAATCCAACCTCTCTGGGGAGTTCACGGTGGTCAACGAGGCTATGGTGCGCGACTTAAAGGCCCTCGGGCTGTGGGACGAGGTCATGGTCGCCGACCTGAAGTACTTCGATGGCAGTCTGGCAAAGATAGACCGCATCCCGGCCGAGATTCGGGCCCTGTATGCCACAGCATTCGAAATAGACACCCAGTGGATAGTGGAGTCTGCGGCACGTCGCCAGAAATGGATCGACCAGGCCCAGTCGCTCAATATCTACATGGCGGGCGCCTCCGGAAAGAAGCTCGACGAAACCTACAAGCTGGCCTGGCTGCGCGGGCTCAAGACAACCTACTACCTGCGCACCATGGGTGCAACGCACGCCGAAAAAAGTACGCTCAATACGGGGCAACTCAATGCGGTCCCCGTCTCTGGCGGCATCGCTGCAGGGGCAGCCGCGGGCGCAATGACCGGTGTGGCGGCAGCCAGCTTCACGCAGCCTGCAGAGCCTATCCTGGCCCGGGGTGCGCAGACCACGCCAGGCTCTGATGTGAAGTTCTGCGCCATCGACAACCCAGACTGCGAGGCTTGTCAGTAGTGAATTTCTAAGGGCCTTGTCTCGAAATTCAACAGCGCACGGTTTCGAAACAAGGCTGCCTAGGTGTATCTCTCTGGCATGCAGTCAAACGCAGAGGACAAACACTGTGGATCAAATGAGACGAAGCTGAAAATTTTTTGATCCTCAGAGAAAAAATGTAAAAAAACATTTGCACGTTTTGCGCGGTTCCATCATGATTCGGCCTATCGAAACAACCGACTCTCACGGACCGTTCAAAACTTTTTTCGGTGAACAGAAAGTGAGATCGATATGCTGAACTGGGAAGACACCTCCACAACCGTAGCGTCGCAACCTGCAGCCCCACAGGCCGCAGCCTTGTTATCTTCCGCTCCTACTGCCCTGGGTAAGCACCCCGGGGCAGAGCCGCAGTTGTCTTCCTTGCCTACTACTTCGGCTCAGAGCACCCAAGATAGCCGGCGTGTCAAGGTAGAAGACAAGCGCATCATCAATGGCGGTACCGACGTTAACCAGCTCGTTCCCTTTAAGTACAAATGGGCTTGGGAGAAATACCTGGCGGGCTGCGCCAACCACTGGATGCCCCAAGAGATCAACATGTCTCGCGATATCGCGCTCTGGAAAGACCCCAACGGTCTCACCGACGACGAGCGCCGAATCGTGAAACGCAACCTGGGCTTTTTTGTCACTGCCGACAGTCTGGCAGCCAACAACATCGTGCTGGGTACCTACCGCCACATTACAGCCCCCGAGTGCCGCCAGTACCTGTTACGGCAGGCATTCGAAGAGGCCATTCATACCCATGCCTACCAATATATCGTCGAATCGCTCGGGCTCAATGAAGGTGAAATTTTTAATGCCTACCACGAGGTCGGCTCGATTCGAGACAAAGACGAGTTTCTGATCCCGTTTATCGACACGCTTACCAACCCCGACTTTCAGACAGGTACGGTCGAGGCAGACCAGAAGCTCTTGAAGTCTCTGATTGTCTTCTCCTGCATTATGGAGGGGCTGTTCTTCTACGTGGGCTTTGTCCAGATTCTTGCGCTCGGGCGTCAGAACAAAATGACGGGCGCTGCCGAGCAGTACCAGTACATTCTGCGCGATGAATCGATGCACTGTAACTTTGGTATCGACCTGGTCAATACCATTAAGCTTGAGAACCCTCAGCTCTGGACCCCCGAATTTCGGGCAGAGCTGCAGGCGCTCTTTATTAAGGCAGTAGACCTTGAATACCGTTATGCCGAAGACACCATGCCGCGCGGCGTGCTGGGCCTTAATGCCAGCATGTTTAAAGGTTACCTTCGCTATATTGCCAATCGTCGGTGCCAACAGATCGGGCTCGATCCCGTCTTTAGCACCGAGGAAAATCCGTTTCCTTGGATGGCCGAAATGGTCGACCTTAAAAAGGAACGTAACTTCTTTGAGACCCGTGTGATCGAGTATCAGACGGGTGGTGCCCTGAGTTGGGAATAGCCACAGTCGCAATTCTCAAACATGCATTGCCAGGATCCATTCCTCGGCAAGGGGTCTCTCTCCCGCATTCATTGGCGTTAGAAGTCAAAAGGGCCGCCGCTCGATCTCGGGCAACGGCCTTTTTTTCTTGCGCAAATGAATGGTTCGAACCATCTGGTTCGAATCTCCCTGTGACTTTGCCGAAGACTTCGGCATGAAGGAGAAAAGCAATGGCAACAAAGAAGAAGGCAAAGAAGGCCAAGGCCGCTAAGCCTGGAGCAAAAAAGACTGCGGTGAAGGCCGCAGCAAAACCTGCGGCAAAGAAGGCTGCCGCGAAGAAGCCCGCAGCTAAAAAAGCCGCAGCCAAA
The DNA here is from genome assembly GCA_016868305.1 of Betaproteobacteria bacterium. Classification (GTDB taxonomy): domain Bacteria; phylum Pseudomonadota; class Gammaproteobacteria; order Burkholderiales; family Burkholderiaceae_A; genus Hahnella. The sequence goes on from VGHK01000002.1 coordinate 85,645, forward strand.
AAGCCAGCCGCTAAAAAGGCAGCTGCTAAGAAGCCCGCAGCTAAAAAAGCCGCAGCCAAAAAGCCAGCCGCCAAAAAGGCAGCTGCTAAGAAGCCCGCAGCTAAAAAAGCCGCAGCCAAAAAGCCAGCCGCTAAAAAAGCAGCCGCCAAGAAGCCTGCAGCCAAAAAGCCAGCCGCTAAAAAAGCCGCAGCGAAAAAGCCAGCCGCTAAAAAATCAGCGAAGAAGCCAGCCGCGGCAAAGCCCGTGGCAACCGCTGCGCCGATTTCAAGCACCTGGCCTTTCCCCACCGGGGCACGGCCCTAGGCTAATGGCGCAGTTGTCAGGCGCCAGATCAAACCCCGCCCTCGTGGCGGGGTTTTTTCTCTAGATCTCCCCTGCTATCGATGTCTGCCTGGTTTCTACTCAAAGCCCTGGGAAGCATCTTCTCGGTTGCATGCCTTCTGAGGGCCTACCTGCAGTGGGCAAAGCTCCATCCCATGAACCCCTTAAGCCAGATGGTCTTCCGGTTCACAGACTGGCTGGTAATTCCGCTGCGGCGGCTGTTTCCGCCCCAGTCAAAACTTGACTGGGGAAGCCTGGCATCGGCAACACTGGTTGCCATCGTACTGGCTATTGTCGAATTTCTATGGGTAACGCTAGACCCCGCGCTCGCCCTGCAGGGCCCGGTGGTAAGGCCCTTTGGCCTGGTATTTATTCTTGCCCTGATATGGGTTTGGGGCTGGGCGATGCAGCTGGCAGTGGTGCTTTTACTCGCTCAGGCCGTGCTTGGCTTATTTTCGCGCAACCCCACGGCAGCCTCTATTCGGCCGGTTCTTACCGTGCTGGTAAAGCCGCTTATCAGGCCCGTCTGGAAACTGACGGGTACTCCCAAGCCAGGCAGCCTCGACTTCTCGCCGATTGCCGTGTTCATCGTTCTGCAGCTTGGGCTAAGCCTGCAGGGCTGGCTGGAAAATCTGGTGCACCAGGCCTTATTTGCCGCCTAAGCATCGACTAATACGGGACCACCCGTACCGTTGGTCCAGACCCGATGAGCCGCACCCGGTCTCCGGGCCGAAAAGAGACATCGGCCTCTTGCACGATTGCCCGCTTTTCTCCGGAGTCGAGTCGGACAATGATTTCAAAGCCGGGCCTCTGATTCGCCCGCTCTTCAATTACCTGGCCAAGCACGGCTCCGCCAATGGCCCCCAGCACCCCCGCGATCGTCGAGCCACGGCCCTCGCCCACACCAGACCCGGCAACACCCCCCACCACGCCACCGGCAATTACTCCGGCGCCAGTGCTGTCTCGCTGAATGGTGACACCGCGGATACTCTCAACGACCCCCCCACGAAGCTTTTGCTCGACCTGGGTTTCTCCCGATCGATAGATGTCTGGTGAGCTGCTTCGGGTGGCACATCCAGAAACTACAAGGCTTAACGCGACCAGGCCAGAGACCAAGGCCGCCGATCGCATAGCACGAGCCTGATGCGGACTATGACTAAAGAAATACATAGTAGACACTCCTGGTAAAGGATGAAGGGTTGTGACTGCTAGGACAGAACCGCCAGAATTTGGTTGCGATCCACAACGTGGTTTTGCGCTCCACGCGACTGCACCTTGATCCCTCCCATAATGACCCCCACCCTGCAGCTCGCGGTCAGGTCGTACCCCTCAGAGAGCGCCCAGAGAAGGCCCGCCCGAAAGGCATCCCCACAGCCCGTGGGGTCCACCGGATTGTCCACCCGCATGGCAGGCAGGCTCTCCTCACGGTCATGTGCAATCACTTTCACGCCTTGCGCGCCACGCGTAATAACAACGCCGCCTGTGGGGTGGGGCCAGAGCAGGCCCCGGGCCTCTGTCAGGGGCATCTCAATACACCGGCTGAGCATCTCGCCCTCATAGTCATTGACCGCTAGCCAGCTGGCCTTTCCGAGAATGCCAAGCAGGTCCTGCTTTGAGAACATCGGCAGCCCCTGCCCCGGATCAAAGACAAAGGGGATACCGGCTGCGGCAAAAGCCTCCGCATGGCCAAGCATCGCCTGCCTGCCATTGGGCGAGACAATTCCGAGTCCATGGCGATCGGTGATGACCTGGGACTGCCAGGCAATCTCCATCGCTCCAGGGTGAAAGGCGGTAATCTGGTTGTCGTCGAGGTCCGTCGTGATAAAGGCCTGCGCCGTGTAGTGGTCTTCCGATACAAAGGCCTTTCCCATATCAACACCGAGGTCGGTAAGGCGCCCGTGATAGGCATGGCCATCCCGGCCCAAGGCGCCCAGTATCGCCACCTGCGCTCCCAGCCCCACCAGGCCGTAGGCAATATTGGCTGCGCATCCGCCAAACTCCTGTCGCATCTGTGGTGTGAGAAAGGCAACGTTTAACATATGCACCTGATCGCTGAGGATATGGTCTTTAAACCGCCCCTCAAAGACCATAATCGTGTCAAATGCTATTGAGCCACTGACCTGAATGAGAGGCTGTTGGGCATGGGGAGCGACCTTGGTTGTCATAAATAACCGCTTTCCT